>JBKHGK010000019.1:0-12250 GCA_046539705.1 Candidatus Brocadiia bacterium
CCAGCTGAGGAGCAGCCGGGCGGGCAAACGGTAATCGCTTGACGGCCCACCGCTTGCTGCGAACGCCCATTCGCCTCTGTTTATACCTCTGAACTGAGGAGCCCCCAATGTCTGATACAGTCCGTTTCGGTGTTTCATTGGATATGTCCCTTCTGGACGACTTTGATGGCCTGATCCGGAGGATAGGATATGAGAACCGATCCGAGGCTATACGGGACCTTATTCGGGACAAACTGGTCCAGGAGGAGTGGGAGGCCCCAGATGAGGAGACCTACGGTATCGTTTTCATGGTGTACGATCATCATGAGATGTCCGTTGACAAGAGCCTGACCGAGGAACAGCATCACAGTCATGGCAACGTCATATCCACGTTGCATGTACACATAGACGAGGATAATTGCATGGAAATAGTCGTGCTCAGAGGGCCGGGGCCGGAAATTCGCCGGTTCGGGGAGGGGCTGATCAGTATGCGGGGGGTTAAATACGGTAATATCGATCTGGCCACCAGTGGCGTTAATTTGAGGTAGAGGAAGATGCTTTTTCCCTCATTGATTGAAAACAATTCTCTTGTGACCGGTGATGGAGCCATGGGGTCACAGTTGATGGCCCGCGGCCTGGAGGCCGAAACGCCGGGGGAGATCTGGAATGTAGAAAAGCCGGAATGCGTACGGGCCGCCCATCAGAGATACGTATCGGCCGGAGCGCAGTATCTGCTGACAAATACCTTTGGTGCCAATCCCATTGTGCTGGCTCGCCACGGGCTGGAGGGCCGGCTTGAGCAGATAGTCCGGGCCGGTGTGGAGCTTGCCCGGGATGTTGCCGGGGATGATCTGGCGGTCCTTGGCGACCTTGGGCCGTCCGGGGGCTTGCTGGAACCAGTCGGCACTCTGAGCAGGAGAGAAGTCAGAGAGGGGTTTGAGCGACAGATCAGAGCGCTTCGCGATGCGGGAGTCGATGGAATTGTGGCGGAGACCTTTGAGTCGGGTGAGGAACTGGAAATTGTCCTCGAGCTGGCGACGGAGAACTGCGATCTTCCGCTGGTTGCGAGTATGAAATTCAATGCGGAGGATAGCGGCCGGTACAGATCCATAATGGGGGATGGCCCGGAGAGAGTTGCCGAGCTGGGCGAGCGTTTCGATCTGGCCGTGGTGGGAACCAACTGCGGAGAGGGTATTGAGAGTATGGTAGGGGCGGTGGAGCAGATAACCCAGCACACCGACCGGCCCGTGATAGCTCAGCCGAATGCGGGAAAGCCCCGGCTCGTGGACGGGGAAACGGTCTATGATCAGGACGCGGCCTTTTTTGCCCGGTATCTCCCCGCCCTCTATGACGCCGGTGCGAAAATTATCGGGGGATGTTGCGGCACCACCGCTGCCCATATTCATGCTATTCGGTCCATGGCGGATACGCTGGAGTGATCGGCTGTGGTATGTTCATGTTTGTTCCCTTCATATCCGGGAGGTCGGCCATTGAATGATATCCTCTATCTCGCAACGGAAGACGGCGTTACATTCAGACAGCGCAAGGGGGATACTTACGAGCCCTGCGGGCAGGGAATGAAGGGGGTGGGGATAACCTGTATTACCGCCACGTCTGATTGTGTTATTGCCGGAACGGGAAGTGGCATCTTCAGATCGGACTCCGGTGGGGAGTCGTGGCGCAAAAGCAGCCGTGGCCTTCACCTGCAGCATCTGAGGTGGCTCTCTCATGATCCGCAAAATCCGGAGAAGGTGCTGGCCGGAACCGAACCGGCCGGTATATTCCTGAGTGAGGACTCCGGGCGGGGCTGGTCGGAATGCAGGGAGGTGGGCCGGTTTCGGGATGAGGGTGAGTGGTATCTTCCGTATTCTCCGGAAGCAGGTTGTATCCGGGGGTTTGCCTTTAATGGGTCCCGCGCGTATGCGGCAGCGGAGGTCGGAGGACTGCTTGTGTCCAGAACCGGCGGGACCTCGTGGGAACTGGTCGAGGGATCCAGCGGGACGCCCGACATGCCGGAGAAACCGGGGCAAATTCACCCGGACGTCCATTCAATCCACGTACATCCGTCCAGCCCCGACCAGTTATTGGCCTGCTGTGGGGGAGGCCTGTATCGGTCCGATGACGGTGGGACGAGCTGGACCGGGATTTACGATTGCTATTGTCGGGCGGCCTGGTGGAATCCAGAAGATCCGGCTCATATCATTTTCGGTCCCGCCGACAGCGTATCGGAGTATGGGCGTATCGAGGTGACCCACGATGGCGGGGAGACATGGCAGGAGGCATCCCGCAACCTTAACACCCCCTGGCCCGAGACGATGGTTGAACGATTTCTCACTGTTTCGGATCATCTGCTGGCTATACTGTCCGATGGAGCCATGGTGGAAAGCCCGCTGGAGAAAGTGGGCTGGCAGCGGGTTATGGAACAGGAAGCTGCCATCAATGCGGCCTGCTGGGCCAGTGTTGGTTCGTGAGATATCAGACGGAGCCCGGTGCGCACGGCGGAGGCCGTGTCCGGCAATACGTCCATGAGCGGCGCCGTCCGGCAGCCGGCGCCGTACTTTTTGGGGAAAAGCCCTGTCCCGCTATAATGTTGGCTCCCGTTGACCTGTATCCACCGAGCCGGTGGTCGATAAAACTGAACTGATTGTGAGTCTGAGCAATGAAATACGAGGCAGTAATTGGACTGGAAACTCACGCGGAACTGCTGACCGAGAGCAAACTCTGGTGTGGATGTTCCACGGAGTTCGGGCAGCCCGCCAACACGCAGACCTGTCCCGTATGCCTCGGAATGCCGGGGGTGCTGCCGGTCCTGAATGAGCGGGCCCTTGACCTGTCGATCAGAGCCGCGCTGGCGATGAATTGTCGCGTCAACCGCAGGACTTATTTTGACCGGAAGAATTATTATTATCCGGATCTTCCCAAGAACTATCAGATCTCACAGAACTACGCGAATCTGGGTGAGGAAGGGCATGTGACGGTATCCACCGGCGATGGGGATCGGCAGGTGGGCATATGGAACGTGCACCTGGAGGAGGATGCGGGCAAGAATGTTCATCCGGATGATCCCGGGGCGGATTACAGCCTGGTCGATCTGAATCGGGCCGGCACGCCCCTGCTTGAGATCGTCAGTGCCCCCGACATCCGGAGTGTTGAGGAAGCGGAATGCTTCATGAAGACTTTGCGTCAGATCCTGCTCTACACAAAAGTCTCCGACTGTCGGATGCAGGAAGGGTCGCTCCGCTTTGAAGCGTCCATTAGCCTCAGGCAGAAGGGCTCGCAACAGCTGGGTGGTCGAGTGGAAATCAAGAACCTGAATTCGATGAAGGCCGTGACCAACTGCCTGTCCTACGAGATTGATCGCCAGAAGCGTGTGCTTGACAGAGGCGACACCGTGAAACGAGAAACGCGCCTCTGGGACCAGGAGCGGAACAAGAGTGCCCGGATGCGATCGAAGGAGGAGGCCCAGGATTACAGATACTTCCCCGAGCCGGATCTGGTGGAATACCGGATAACCGACGAACGGTTGAACGAAATACGGAGCCGTCTTCCCGAACTGCCCGCTGATCGTCGCAGGAGGTTTGTGGAAGAGCTGGGGTTGAGCGAGTACGAGGCGCAGGTGCTCACCGAGGATCGAGATCTGGCGGATTACTTTGAGTCCGTTATCGGGGAGTACGATGCCCCCGGCAGTGCGGCCAACTGGCTTATGAACGATATCCTGGGCATACTTAACGACCGGCAGATCGGAATAGCGGAATTTGACGTTGCTCCCGGCGAGCTGGCCGAGCTGATACGATTGGAGCAGGAGGGGCGGATAACGGCGAACGGGGCACGGGAGGTGTTACCGGAGATGATGGAAACGGGTCGCGATGCCACGTCCCTGGTCGAGGAGTTGGGCCTGGAAGCGATCAGCGGCGATGACGAGCTTGAACCCGTTATTCAGCAGGCCATGGAGGAGGCTCCTCAGGCCGTGGAGGATTACCTTGGCGGGAAACAGGAGGCCATAGGAGCTCTGGTGGGCCAGATTATGCGCCTCACGCAGGGGCAGGCGGATCCGAAAAAGGCAAAAGAGATGCTGGAGGATAAACTCTCGGAGATGGATGAATGAACAATTCGTTTTTTCGGAGGAACGGGACGATGGGAATGTTCTGGGAAGTGGTGGACCGGCGTTCGTGGATGATGGTTGTGGGAGTCGTTACCCTGCTCGGGGCTCTGTCCGGGTGTCGGCTGGCGGAAGGATCGGATAAGGACCAGAAGGCCGTTCCAACCGAGGAGGATAAGGAGATGGTGGAGCGGGTGGCCGATATGGCTGAGGAACACCGCGACACCGTTGGGGCGGAGCCGTTCAATCACCTTCGGGGGAATCAGCAGATGCAGACGGCCAAAGAGAAGATACTTAACGAAGAATCGATGGATCCCGATCTTCTGAAGCGTGCCAGGAAGTATTTTGAGTCGCGGATTGAGATGGGCCGGCTTGCCGAACGATGGCCCGAACCGGATGTCTATGAGATCGTAAAAACCGACACTCCCATCAATCTGGATGGCCGGCTGGACGACGAGGCGTGGGAATCGGCGGAAACGGCGGAGATCAGTTTTCCGAACAACACCCTTGAGCCCGAAGAGGAACCGGTGGGTACCGCCCGGCTGTTGTGGGATGAAGAGTATCTCTATGCCGGCTTTGATGTGCCGGATCAGGATGTGCAGGCTCCCGAACTTGAACGCGATGGTCACGTCTACAATTACGACTGCGTCGAACTGTTCTTTATGGGTGATCCGCGTTTCAAACAGTACCGGGAGCTGAACGTCTCCCCTTCGGGGGCGGTTTTTGACATGCTGGGGTTCTGGCATCCGCGGAAGTGGGGGGGGGATAACAGAAGTGAGGAGGATATAAAGGGGCTGGAGATTGCCTATGAAGTGGAGGGCGAGTTGAACGATTCGGACAAACCCAATGATGGTTATACCGTGGAGATAGCGATCCCGTGGGAGGAGGTGCCAAACCGCGGATGTGCGCCGGCCACCGGGGAAACCATCTACGGCCTGATGGCCATCTCCGACCTGGATTCTCCGGAGGAGGATCGCCAGCATGTGTTCGCCTCGAATCTGCCGATTCTGGGGTGGTTCCACAACATCCGCTGTTATGGGCCCATGGAGCTGGTGGAGCGCGACTGAGAAAAGCGCAGTTCTCTTATCCTGTATTTTGATGACTCATAAAATTCTTCATGTTTATGAAGATTACAAATGGACCGGGGCCTCCGAGCCCATATCGGTCCTCTGCAGGGAACTTATGCGACAGGGATGGGGCATCGAACTGGCCTGTGCACGTTCCGGATCGAACCCCCAGAAGAGATATCTCGGCGGTCAGGCGCGCCAGATGGGGCTGAAGGTGCATGAGGACTTTTATTTCGAGAATGACCCCAACCTGCAGTACAACCTGCACGACATAGACCGTCTGTCCCGGCTGCTGGAGGAGGGGGATTTCTCCGTGGTGCATGCGCATGGATCATGGGACCACGCCCTGCTTGCAATCGCTCGGCGGCGCAGTCCATGTTCCGCGCCCCTGGTCAGAACGGATCACGGGGGGCGAGATTTTTCCGGGCACTGGTTCGAAAGGTTCCAGCTCGGGCCCCGCCTGACCGACCACCTGGTTGTTTTTACCGATGAGCTGCGATCCCTCGCCGTGCGGCGGCTGGGGCGCCCCCCCGAGACCGTCAGCAGAGTCAGAGGCGCTGTGGATTGCGAGGATTTCGCCCCACTGGCTCCGCCGGAGGGAATACGCGGCACGTTTGGGCTGGATGCGGATGACATTGTGTTCGGTATTGTGGCACGGGTACAATGGCACAGGAGGTTTGAGGTGCTGCTGGAGGCCGCCCTGAAGTTTCAGCGGCGCAACACGCGGCTGAAAATTGTTGTCCTCGGACGTGGCACACACAAAGAGGAGATTCTGGACCGGCCCGTGGTGGAAATGGGGCTTGAGGATACTGTTTATCCTCTGGGATACCGGAAAGAGGATTATCGGGAAGTGCTGGCCATGTGCGATGCAGGGCTGATGCTGGTTCCGGGCAGCGACGCATCCTGCAGGGCGGCCATGCAGATGTGTGCAATGGGAAAACCAATGGTTGTGGCCAACAGGGGGGTTCTGCCGGATATCGTGCGTGACGGCCAGACCGGAGCTGTGGTGGAAGATACGCCGGAGAAGCTGGCGGAGGCACTGTTGAGGATGGCGGATTCTCCCGACCGTCGGGAAAAACAGGGCCGGGCCGCCAGGCGGCGGATGCAGGAGAAGTTCAGCGTGGACCGGCAGGCCCGCCGCATCTCGGATATATATCGCCAATTCTGTGAGTGAGCAGCGACATGGGTACAGCCCTCTCCAGCCTGAATGGGAACAATCGAGAAGAGACGGTGCCGATGTTCGGTATTGCCGAGTGGATGTGTTATCACGCCAACTATGAGGTGGCGGTCGAAGGGCCGGAGGCGATCGACCGGTGCATCGAAAAACATCTTGAAAAGGGGGTTGATCATATTGTCTGGAACTGCGGCCGGTCCGTGGTGGATTACTGGTCCGATCTGCCCAACAGCACACAGATGTGTGAGAAGGGCACGAGGGTAGGGGGAGAGGACTGGTCATTCGTCCGGAAGGTCATGGACCGGGTCTGTCCCCTGAGCCGGGCCATCGAGCAGTCCCGACGCCGGGGGGCCACACTCTACGGCCGGCTGTGCATGAACCGTCACTATGGGAGTCAGAAATCGCGAGGGGTTACGTCCGACTTCGCTCGGCGCAACCCGGTTTACCGCGAACAGACTCCGGCGGGTAACCAGATCTCTCATAAACTTTCCTACGGAATTGAGGATGTGCAGCAGGAAAGACTGGATATATTGCTCGAAATCCAGAGGATCGGTGTGAAAGGACTCGTGCTCGATTTCTGCCGTCAGATGCCGATTCTCCTGTATCATCCGTCCCTGGTCAAGCCATACCTCCAGCAAACCGGCAGGGATCCCCGCAGCATCGATTCCGCTGACCCCGATGATTACGCGGAATGGTTCCAGTGGCGGGCCGACGTTCTGACCGATTTCATGTCGCGCCTGCGACAAAACGTTATGGACCAGGAACGGGACCTGGGACGGCCGTGCCCTGTAATCGCACGCATACCTGATGCCCCGGAGTGGTTATCGGTGGCTTTCGGGCTCGACGTGAAGAAGTGGTGCAGGAACGATCTTGTGGATGCACTGATGCTGAGTCCGTTTCCCCTCTGCATGGAGGATACCGGGCGCCATTTTAGCTATCATGTGCGGACTGCACATGAGTATGGAAAACCCTGTATCGGTGGCATCGGGTCACGCAAGCTGATAAAAAGCGGCACACATCAGAATAAAGGATTTTATCACCCTCAACCGGTTTACACGCTGGCCGATGCCCAGTACCGTGCCGGAGTGGATGCCATGAGCGTTTACCAGAGCGATACGCTCGTCCGGATGAAATATTTGACGCGGCTTCTCAAAGACCTGCGGCAGCCGCGCGCAATCCGGCGACGTCTTGCGAAGATGAATCCCCCTGACGTTCCTCCCGAGTATCCGATCGGTCTCGACTGGCACGCCCGCCCCGCCTACAGCCTGAGGGGAGAAGCGGTGGGGAAAAAATCTCTGTGATCTGCATGTGGCCGGAATCGATTGTTGTCCGAGGGAAGTCACCGGCGCAGATGCATTTTCATACGCGGTTGTTCCGCTGTACAATAAGTGCATATGACGCTTCAGGTAGAGCAAATTGAACTTTCGCCCCAGGAGACACTGGCAATGAATCTGAAACGAATAAGGATGTTTTCCAACCTCGTGACCGGTACCGTTGTTCTGGCCATCTGCGCGATGCTTGTCCTCTCACCCGCAGTAACGGCGGAGAACGAGGAGACAGATGAGGCCTCACCTCTGGAGATCGTCCGGGAGAACACCGAAAAGGTTCTCGAGATCATCCGCGACCCGGAGATCGAGGGGGAAAATGCCGATGAAAAGCGGCTTGAGAGGACCCGGGAAGCCATAGAGCCTGTTTTCGACTGGCGGAGAATGGGACAGAGTGCTCTGGGTCGGCACTGGCGCGAGAGAACGGACGAGGAACGAACGGAGTTCGCCGAACTGTTCAGGAAATTGCTGGAACGGACATACTGGAAACGTATACGAGATAACGCCGAGGCAGAAATTAACTATAAGGACGAGGATGTCGATGAAGAGGAAGGACGGGCGAAGGTCAGACTGGTGGCGGTCGCCTCCGGTGAAGAGGAAGTCCCTATATCCTACAGGCTCTACCGTCTTTCCGAGGAGGAGATGAAGGAAAAGAAGGATGCCCCGGTCTGGCTTGTTTACGACGTACGGGTGGAAGGTGTGAGCCTGATCAAAAACTACCGGGACCAGTTCAATGATGTGATGGTCGGAGGATCCTTCGAGCGTCTGATGAAAATGTTGAGGAAAAAAGTTGAGGAAAACCAGTGAGACCCTATGATTTGCCGGGAGAACGCCATGTCGCTGAGGAAACGCGTGCTTGTGCTGTCCGTTCTGTGGGTGTTTATTGTCAGCGGGTGTGCCGGATCCTCATCGCGGGTTCGACAACACGCGGGCCAGACTCCGCCGGATACCTCATTTGAGGAGGAAAAGACGGTTGAAATCCGGGATCCGCTTGAACCGGTGAACCGTGCCGTTTTCCAGTTCAATGATCGGCTGTATTTCTGGGGTCTCAAACCGGCGGCACAGGGTTATTCCGCTGTCGCGCCGAAAGGAGTTCGGACGCGGGTTCGAAATGCCTTCAGAAACCTCAGCACACCCGTTCGGGCCGTCAACGGGCTACTGCAGGCGGACCTCAGTGCCACTGGGATCGAGGTGAGTCGTTTTCTTGTAAACACCACTATCGGGCTGGGAGGACTGAACGACCCCGCCAGGGAGTGGGGCCTGAAGCGCCAGCGCAAGGATCTGGGGCAGACCCTGGGGGTCTACGGAATGGGACCGGTAATCTACATTGTCCTGCCCGTGCTGGGTCCTTCCTCGGTACGGGGGGTTCTGGGGCGGGCCGGTGATTCTTTTCTGGAACCAACCTCCTATTATCCCACCAATATCTGGGCTCGTGGTGGAGTTCGTACCCTGGAAACCGTGAATAGCACGTCCCTTCGCATCGGGCAATACGAGGAGATAAAGGAACAGTTTGCCCCCTATGTGGCCCTGCGAAACGCCTATTACCAGAACCGCGCATATGTAATTGAAGAACACGGCGGACGGTGAATGAGGCAAAGCAGCCTTCCAGCATCTTCATAGAGCGCAACCTCTGCCGCTTTTATCCGCCTCAGGGGGGATACCGGCACAGGATGTGGACCCGTATATTTTACGAGTCGTCAGTCCACAAGCAAAGAAGCGGCCAAGACCATAAGTCTTGACCGCTTCAGGGCTTAGGGTGGTACCCCCTCGGGGACTCGAACCCCGGACTCACGGATTAAGAATCCGTTGCTCTTCCGGCTGAGCTAAGGGGGTGATGACGAGTTTACAAGTATAGCGATTGGACGCCGTGCCCGTCAACTGTTATGTGGGATGTCCGGAACCGATCCACCGCCACCGAGAAACGCGATGGTTGTTGTATGGGGGAAACCGATGGCTCCATCCGGCGCGATGATTGCCCGGAGACTGTGCCCGGGGGTGCCCGGACCGCGTGATAGCCCGCTTATTTCAAGCGCCCTCAGCGCCGGATATGCGCGGAAGGCAAAGGCGGGGGTGTGCTTACACCGCAACCGCAGGCTGTTCCCGCTTCGGGAGTATTTATATCTGACCGCTTTTGCGGGGCCGGGCCATATCGCCCGCCATCGTTATGGCGCGAACCGTGGAAGCGGGGTCCGCAACGCCTCGCCCTGCAATGTCGTAGGCCGTGCCGTGGCCAGGGCTTGTACGCACAAACGGGAGCCCAAGGGTCACATTGACGACCTCGGCCAGCCCGCTCAGCTTTATGGGGATCATCCCCTGATCGTGGTACATCGCCACGATTCCGTCGAATTCCCCCTCGACTGCCCGGGCGAACAGAGTGTCCGATGGGAAGGGTCCCTCTATGCTGATCTTCCCCTGCCGCAGTCTTTCCAGAGCGGGAGCAATTACGCCGTCCTCCTCGTTCCCGAACCGTCCGCCGTCGCCCGCGTGAGGATTGAGGGCGCAGACGGCCATGGACGGGGCCTTGATGTCAAACTGCTTCTGCAGTGCAGTGTGAAAGGTGGAGGTGGTATGGATGATTTCCTGCTGGTTCAGCGCCTCGGGCAGAGCGGCGATGGCCACATGAGTGGTGACAAAGGCGACCCGCAGCGTATCGTTGACCAGAAGCATGACAGGTCTATCTGTACCCGTCATTTCCCCCAGCATCTCCGTGTGTCCGGGATGTTCTGAGCCGGCCAGCCCGATGGCCTTCTTGTTGATGGGGCAGGTGACCAGCGCCTCTCCGTGTCCGGTCTGAATCTCCCGGACGGCCCGCCGTATGTAATCGAGGCTGGCCCGGCCACATTCGGCCGTGGGGGCGGGACGGTGGGTGAGTCCAACATTTATGTTGTCCAGATCGATCAACCCGCATCCCGATCTTACGGGGTGGTTAACCGTGGAAATCCTGGGGAAGGGCATATCGGTCCGATCGCAGATATCCTTCAGAACGTCACCACTGCCCACCAGAGTCAGGGCCACGTTCCGGGCGAGGCCGTTCTGATTGCAAATGCGGGCGCAGATCTCCGGTCCTATACCCGACGGATCCCCCATTGTGAGAACGACGCGAACAGTCATTGCTCCCTCTTCCGATCCGTTCACAGGCCTGCCTCCCTCAGCTTGTCCATGGTGAGGGTGTCCTCATCGGAATCCTGTATCCGCCGCAGATGTCGCTGAACCCATTTGCCGATCATATCGCATTCTATGTTCACCAGGTCCCCGCGTGATTTTGAGCGGAGGTTGGTCTCCCGGAGCGTCTGGGGGATCAGGCTGACCTCGAAAGTTTCCGACCTCAGATCCGCTATCGTGAGGCTTATACCATCAACCGCCACGCTTCCCTTCATGATCATCTGATCGGTGAGCTCTTCCGCGACGCGAACGCGGAGGCGAGTTTCCCCGGGACGGTCCGCCATATCGAGTATATCGCCCGTTGCGTCCACATGTCCGCTTACAAAATGTCCGCCGAAGCGGTCGTCCGGGCGCATGGCCAGCTCCACATTGACTTTTTCGCCCGGATGCAGATCTCCGAGATTGGTGAGTTTGAGCGTTTCGCTCGATACGTCAAATGTAGTTTCGGCATCGCTTACCGCGGTGGCGGTCAGGCAGACCCCATTGATCATGACGCTGTCGCCGACTTCAACCCGGGAGGCAAGCTCGTCGAGGTTCAGGCCGATAACGGACGATTTTCCCCGCCGCTGCAGGGAGATAACGGTCGCGACTTTTTGAACTATTCCGGTGAACATGTATACTTATTCCGTTGAAGGCTGGTGAAGTCCGTTTCCGGCAGAGGCGAAGACATCCCAGATGCCGGGTGTTACACATCAGTTTATATAGTATAAGATGCGAAGGTCGCACAGGACAGTCAAAAGTTCGGGTGCCGTCAATCAGGGAGAGACCACATGAAGAGGGACAGAGGAGCACATTTTGCTGAGAGAATGGGCGAAGAACAACCTGCGGACGCCGATACGGCGGGACAGGATCAGGGAGGGCCAGGGCCAGATTCGAACGGGCGAGACAGTTCCCTGGATCCCGGCGTGCGACGATTTTTGCTTCTCCTGGGACTGGGGGCATTGCTGGTCGGTCTGCTGCCCGGGGGCTGTGCGGCGGGAGGTCTGTACTGGTATTCGGTGAACCGGACCTTCATGGATGAATCCGAGTTGATTGAAGGAGAGCTGGCCGAATACAGCGAGGAGACGAAGGATGGCGAGACCATGTATCGCCCGATTTTCAGCTACACGGTTGATGATAAGGAGCATACGTATCGGGCCTCCTGGCGCTCCTCCAGCAGATCTTATGAAGAGGGAGACACCATCGAGCTCTACGTACGACCGGATAAACCAGAAGAGGCGATGATGAACCACTGGACAGCGAAATATCTGGGGCCGGTGATTCTCGGCGGATCGGGACTGGTGCTGTTCACGGTCTGTCTGGGGGCGGCGGTTATATTTTTGGTTATGGCCGTCAGAGGTTGATTGGAGAAGGTGTGAACACAAAATGCGAACCAATGGGAATGGCCACGGGAGTCGGGGGTTGACAGGACGCCAACAAACCCCGCCCCGACGGGGCGGTTGAG
>JBKHGK010000020.1:0-12161 GCA_046539705.1 Candidatus Brocadiia bacterium
GCCTTTGTCTGTTCTTATATATGGCGCACTGACGACTCGTGAAATATACGGGTTATGCGGGGGGAGAAGTTCGGGGCAGGAAGACAGCCCGAATAGGGTGTCACGAGAAGCCCCCCGGAAGGGGTGTTATTGGTCAGTCACCGTAAATGGTGTCATCGTATCGCGCGAGTGGGCCGGATTCGTTGTGGTTACACAAAGCCGGACCGCAGAATCTTACTGATGAGTAATGAGCCGCTCATTAGCGGCGCATCCATCCCCCATAACTGTTTTGACTGTATCCCATCGACTGCTTTCCCTGAAGTCGATTCTATCTTTTCAGCCCGAATTGAGGGCCGTATATCATTATCCGAACGGAGAGTCTTATGGCCGTACCGTCCGTTGCCATCCTGGGCCGGGCCAATGTGGGCAAGTCCACCCTGTTTAATGCGCTCTGCGGCCGCCGTATAGCAATCGTCGATTCGGAGCCGGGTATAACCCGTGACAGGGTTGTCCGGAAGGTTGATTGTAATGGTATCACCGTAGAACTGGTGGATACCGGGGGGGTGGGGATGGAGAGTGCGGAGGAGATCGCGGATGATGTTGATATGCAGATACAGACGGCAATTGTTGAAGCCGATCTGGTTCTGCTTGTGGTGGATGCCAGGCAGGGGATACATCCATTGGACCGCAGAATTGCTCGACGTCTGAGGCAGGCGGAGAAAGGGGTCATGGTGGTGGCGAATAAGGCCGAGCGGCCTGTGGATGAACAGGCGAGCGCCGAGTTTTACGAGCTGGGTTTTGGCCGACCCTCGATTGTCTCGGCGGAACAGCGGGAGGGCTTATTTGATCTGCGTCAGAGGATAGTGGAAAAATTGCCCGAGGGCGCGGGGGAGGAGGAAAGCGCCGACGAACCCCTCAAGCTGGCCATCGTCGGCAAACGCAACGCAGGAAAGAGCACTCTCATCAACTTCCTCGCTCAGGAAAACCGGGTGGTCGTCAGCGAAATGGCCGGCACCACCCGGGACAGCGTTGATGTGCGATTCCGGTTTGGTAATGGCCCGGATTCCCGGGAGTTCGTGGCAATCGATACCGCGGGGGTCCGAAAGCAAAAACAACTCAGAGAATCGGTTGATTTCTACAGTCAGGTTCGTACTGAGCGATCAATACGCCGTGCGGATGTGGTGCTGCTCATGATTGATGCCACTACCGAGATAACCCGGGTTGACAAGCAGCTTGCCTCGCAGGTGGTGGATAAGTACAAGCCCTGTATGGTGGCGCTCAATAAAATAGATCTGGTTCCGGAGGACGTGCCCGATGAGGAGTTTACCCGGTATGTGTGGTGGCAGATGCCCGGCTTGAGGTTTGCCCCCCTTGTGATGATGAGCGCGGTCACGGGGGAGAATGTGATGCCTATGCTCCAGGTGACCCGGAAACTGTATGCACAGGCCGGGGCCCGTGTGCAGACCAGTGAGCTGAACGACGTTATGGAGCAGATCACTGCTCGGCGGCATCCGCCCTCCCCGGATAAAAGGCCGGGCAAGGTGTTTTATGCGACGCAGGTGGAGGTCCATCCCCCCACGATAGCCCTGTTTGTGAACGATGCGGCGGATATTGATGATGAATACAGGCGTTATCTGTCCAATCAGCTCAGGGACCGACTGGTCTACGGGGATGTCCCGATCCGTTTTGTTACTCGACGACGCGGCAAAGCCGCGGAAAGCGCGGGAGGCGCCTGATGTCCCGGAGCACGGTCAGTTCTGAAACGGCAGGTCGGAAAGCATCTCCGGGGCAGGAGTGGATTTCCGTCAGGGGGGGCCGGATGCACAACCTGAAGAATATAGATGTGAACCTCCCGCGGGACCGAATGGTTGTTATAACCGGTATAAGCGGGAGCGGGAAATCCTCGCTGGCGTTCGACTCGCTTTATGCGGAGGGGCAGAGACGCTATATCGAAAGTCTGAGCAGCTACGCCCGCCAGTTCCTCGACCAGATGCCACGCCCGGACTGTGATCGGATCGCCGGGCTCCCCCCCACCGTGGCGATCGAGCAGCAGGATACTTCGGCCGGCCCGAATTCCACGGTGGCCACCACCACCGAGATCTACGATTTTCTGCGACTCCTGTTCGCCCGGGCGGGCACCCCTCACTGCCCGGAATGCGGAGCTCGTATTCAGAACCAGAGTCTGCAGCAGATTGTCACCCGTATCGAGAACTTTCCCCCCGACACCCGCCTGATCCTCCTTGCCCCCGTGGTTCGAGGGCGTAAGGGACACTACAGGGAGTTGCTGGACAATATTCGGGGTCAGGGTTATGTGCGGGCCCGAATTGACGGAGATATTCGGGATCTTGATCGGGTGGATCGGCTGGCGCGGTACAAAACGCACGATATTGAAGTGGTTGTGGACCGCCTGGTGATAAGGGACGATAACACAGATATCTCCCGGTTGACCGATAGCGTCCGGACGGCTCTGCAGCTGGGGGAAGGTGTATGCATCGCCCTGCCCGAGGAGGGGCAGGAGGTCCTGTTCAACCAGCGTTTCGCCTGTGTGGACTGCGGGGCAAGCATCGAGGAGCCCACCCCCAATATGTTCTCCTTCAACAGTCCCTACGGGCGCTGCGAGGAGTGTCGCGGACGCGGGCGGGTGGATCGGTTTGACCCCGAACTGATTGTGCCCCATAGAAATATGGCCATTGAGGAGGGAGCGGTGGAGGTGGTGGACAAATGGGAGGGGAGGGCCGGAAATCGTCTGGAACGTAATCTGCTGGACCTCGCGGAGGAACTCGAGGTGGATACGGGAAAACCATTTGACGATATTGCGGAGAAGAAACAGAGAGCACTGATCGAGGGAGAAGGGCTTTCCGGTGATCGGAACGATAAAGCAGTTATTCCGTCACTGGAGCGGATATGGGAGTCCACCGAATCCTCACGCACGCAGCGTCGTCTGCGCCGTTACGTCAGTGCCGTCCGCTGCCCCGGGTGCGAGGGAGCGCGGTTGCGGCCGGAGTCACTGGCCGTGAGGGTGGGGGAGCGGAATATCTATGAGGTCACGAACCTCCCGGTGACGGAATGTGCGGAGTTCGTTGGCTCACTGTCGTTTGAGGGTGCCCGGGAAGAGATCGCCAGGCCCATTCTCAAGGAACTGACGAGTCGCCTTGGGTTCCTCCTGGAGGTGGGGCTGCATTACCTGACACTCGATCGGCTGACCAACACCCTGAGCACCGGGGAGTTTGAACGGACCCGACTTGCGACGCAGCTCGGGAGCGGCCTGACGGGTGTGTGCTATATTCTGGACGAACCATCCATCGGCCTGCATGCCCGCGACCAGGTGCGGCTGCTGGATGCGCTTGAAGAGCTCCGCGACGCCGGAAACACCGTCATTGTCGTTGAACACGAGGAATCGGCCATCCGGAGGGCGGACTGGGTCCTGGATCTGGGGCCGGGAGCAGGACGGGACGGTGGGGAAGTGGTCTTCAACGGGCCGAAAGAAGAACTGAGCGAATGCGAGGACAGCATCACGGCCGAATACCTCTCCGGGCGGCGTCAGATTCCCGTTCCGGAGGACCGAAGAATGCGCCCGGAGGGGAGTAAACTGGTCGTGCGGGGAGCCCGGCAGCATAACCTGAAAGATATTGACGTGGAATTTCCACTGGGTAATCTGATCTGTGTTACCGGGGTTAGCGGCAGTGGCAAGAGCACGCTGGTCAATGAAATACTTATGCGGACCCTCGAGCGAGAGATAAATCGGGCGAATGTGAAACCCGGACGGCACAGATCGGTGGAGGGATGGGATGAGGTGGATAAAGTCCTCAAAATTGATCAACAGCCAATCGGAAAAACACCGCGTTCATGCCCGGCCACCTACACGAAAGTCTTCGATCATATCAGAAAGGTATTCGCGGAGACCAAACAGGCCCAGGTCCGTGGGTACGATGTCGGCCGCTTTTCCTACAACACCTCCGGAGGTCGATGTGAGGAGTGCAAGGGGATGGGGGAGAAAAAGGTCGAGATGAACTTTTTGCCCGATATGAGGGTGGAATGCGATGCGTGCCACGGGAGGCGTTACAATGAGGAAACGCTTCAGGTGACCGTCCGGGGCCGAAATATCGCGGACGTGCTGGAGATGACGGTGGAGGAGGCCCTCGATTTTTTCCGGAACTATCCCCCGGTTGAACGGCGTCTTCGCACGATGCGCGACGTGGGTATTGGGTACCTCACGCTGGGCCAGCCCAGTACGACCCTGAGCGGGGGCGAAGCACAGAGGATAAAGCTGGCCCGGGAATTCGGGAAGGTGGCCACCGGGGATACGGTTTATTCTCTGGACGAACCGACGACGGGCCTGCACTTCGAGGACATTGGTAACCTGCTCCACAGCCTCCATGGACTGGTGGATATGGGGAATACGGTCATCATCATTGAACATAACATGGAGATCATTAAGAACGCGGACCATGTCATTGACCTCGGACCGGAGGGCGGAGACGGTGGAGGGGAGCTTATCGCTACTGGTACCCCGGAGGAGGTGGCCCGTTGTGACTGCTCTTACACGGCCCGTGCGCTGCGACCGATGCTGGAGATGCAGGACAATGACCGATAAAATAGGGCTGCGTTTTGGTCCGGTGATTTGTGAGGATATGGTATGAGAGACAGCAAACAGTACGAGCCGGCGTCCCGGGAAAAGCTCGAACAGGTCGTGGCGGATCACAGAGGATTTATCTTTGACCTGGATGGGACTGTCTATCTTGGCGACGAACTGATTGATGATGCGGCAGAGGTGATAGAACAGCTGCGTGAGGCCGGGCGCAGAACGGTGTTTCTGAGCAATAAACCGATAGCGAGGCGGGAGGTGTACGCGCGAAAACTCGATCGGCTCGGCATACCGTGTCTGGCCGAGGACGTGATCAATTCGCCGCTCGTGCTGGCGCAATACCTCGCCGAGACACATCCGGGAGCCCGAGTATATCCCGTGGCCGAGGAACCGGTTATCGATGAACTCCGGGACCACGGGCTGCGGATGACGGAGGAGCCCACCGAGACCGATGTCGTAGTGGTTTCGTGGGATCGGGATTTCAACTACGATAAGCTACGTATTGCTTATCAGGCCGCGGTAAACGGGGCCGAGCTGGTCGGGACAAATCCGGACAGGACCTGTCCGATGCCCGGTTATGATCTGCCCGATGCGGCCTGCATGATCGCTGCCATTGAGGCGTGCACGGAGCGGAAGGTCGATCCGATTGTGGGCAAGCCCTCCCCCATTATGCTGAACGCCGCACTGGAGGAGCTTGAGCTCGACCGTGAGGACTGCCTGATGTTCGGTGATCGAACGGAGACCGATATACGGATGGCACGGGATGCAGGAATAACGTCTGTCCTCGTCCTGACCGGTGTCACCGATCGGGATCATGTGAATGCCATTGAGATAGTGCCGGATCTGATAATGAGAAGTATTGGTGATCTTCTGCCAGTTCTGGAGGAGCTATGATGCCGGATAACGACTGGGCCGACCACCTTGACGGTATGCTGGAGGATGTTCTTGAGAAGGAGAATGATCGCGAAGCGGAAGCTCTGGCTCCGGCTCTTCGCCGTTTTTTCGACTCCGCCATTAAAACCGCAGAAAGGGAGTTTACGGGCGAAAGCAGGGGCAGAGAGTGCAGTCGATATCTCTCTATGGCCGCCGACAGAGTTGTGCGGGGGCTTACGGAAAGTCTCCAGAACGATCTGCCAACCTGTAGCTTCCTGGCGGCCGGGGGCTACGGGCGAGGTATGCTCAGCCCGGGGAGTTCGGTCAGAACACTGGTGCTGGTCGACTGCGCCGATCCGGATCGTATCAGAGATCTGGAGGAAGAGGTCGCGGCTCTGTTCGGGGAAGCATTGCCCCGGACCAGCGTGAGGGTGTTCACAATAGACGATGCAATCCATTTCATGAGTTCGGATGCTCTTGAGGGGACAAATCTGCTGGAGACCCGCTTTCTTGCGGGCAGCAGCGAGATCTACAAACGGTTCCGACGCAGCGTAACGGAGGATTTTTTAAGGCCCGGATGGGGCCGATTCGTCGAGGAGGTGCTCGAGGAATCTCTGGCCCATCGGGACCCCTACACCAGCTCTCCGTACCGAACGGAATTTAACCTCAAGGAGAATGCCGGAGCATTACGCGATATCGGGACTCTGAAGAAGATAAGCGAGGCATTGCTGCAGATTCCGGCACTGGAGCGGTTCTGGAGGGATATGGGCGGGGAACAGCATGGGATCCTGACGGATGATGAACGGCAGCATCTGGATCGGGCGCTGGGGCTGTTGTTGACAATCCGTAATGAATTGCAATTTACGGCCGGCGAGGATTCCGACGTTCTGGAGATGCGAGTTCAGCCGGCCGTGGCACGGAACCTGGGATACCTGCAGGAGGAGGGAAACACTGAAGAGGCCGTCGGGCGTATGATGCACGATATTTTTTCCCATGCCGGCCGGGTGGCGAATATGACCTCCGCCGTGGAGGAACGGTTCACACATATCCATTCGGTGGCCTGGAGCGGCAAAGCCGGACCCCAGCGGCGACGCCTTGAAAGCGACTTTGTGGAAGTCGATGAGAAGATTTATAACGCCGCCTCACCCCCATTTCAGGCGGGACCCGGGGCGCGACGGATGCTCGAGGCGTTCCTGCTGAGCCAGCGGCGCCACATCGAGGTGGGCCATGAGCTTCTGGAGCAAGTGGGGCGTCATCTGCACCTTGTGGACGAGACGTTCAGATGTGATCGCCCGGCCGCCGAGATATTCATGGATCTCCTTGCCGGCAGCGTGGGCGTTGCGCGGCGCCTCTCATGGATGAGGGACTGCGGGCTTTTGCAGACGTACATCCCGGAGTTCAAGCCGTTTGTCCATCAGGTAAACTACGCGGAATCCAGGGATTACACCCTGGATGAACATATTGTGGGGGCGCTGTCGATAATTGACCGGCTCGCTCATACGCGTGATGAAACCGAACTGAGACGACGGGAGATTCTGAGCCAGATACAGCGCCCGGATCTGCTGCGTTTCGCCCTGCTGCTGCACCATCTGGAGAATGGCGCGAAAAGTAGAAATGTGGCGCGCCGGATGGGACTGGCCCGGAACGCGTCCGAGATGGTCGCCTTTCTGGTCGATAATCAGGATCTGCTCGCCGAACTTGTGGACGGAAGCGGGCGAGAGGATGACGTGACGCTGGAAGGTGTGGCGGAACGCATCGGGGATACGGAGACGCTCCGGATGCTATACCTGCTGACTTACGCGGACAGCCGGGCGGTGGGCCGCCTGGGCTGGTTTGCCTGGCGGGATGCTCGCCTCTACGAAGTATACAATCGGCTTCTGGCTATACTGGAGCCGGAAGCCGAGGTTACCGCCACTCACGAGGCATTTACCAGAGATCTTATGGGCCTTGTACGGGGGACCGACAGGGAATCCTCCGCCCGGCGACTGCTGGAGATTATTCCGGAGCGTTACGCCGTGGAAGTCAGCCCCCGTGAGGCGGTGGACCATCTGGAACTTATTGGGCAACTGGAATCCTGCCCCGCGGCGATGGACTGGTCAGTCCAGCGACATACCGCCCGCCTGTGGCTGTGTTCATCCGACGTGCCATCCCGGTTCTCGCAGGTGACCGGCGTACTCACCGCCCACGGCCTCAATGTGTTGAATGCACATGCCTTTTCCCTCGAGGACGGCACAGTGCTGGACAGATTTATCGTCCACAGACACGGCGCGCCCATCAATACGGATGAGGCCTTCTGGAAGGAGGTGGAGAGCACTCTGCTGGACTCCGTCAGGGGAGAGGTGGATCTCGATGCTCTGGTGGCGGAAAAACTGCGGCAGGACGGCCATGAGCCGGTGGAGTCCACGCGCCGGGGTGTGACTCACATTCATTTTGACAACGAGAGCAGCCCCGACTTTACTATAGTGGATCTGGTGACGTGGGATCGGATGGGGCTGCTTTACTCGGTCGGCCAATGTCTGAGCGAGTTTGACGCCAACATCGAGTTTGCACTCGTGGATACCCGACTTGATGTGGCCGAGGATGTTTTCTATATATGCGATAGCCAATCGGGCGGACCCATTACGGATGAGAAAAGGATCGAGCAGATGAAATCGGCGCTTCAACGAACCGCCGAAGGCCCCGAAAACTGAGGTGGCAGCGCTGGCGCGAATGAGCCCTGTTCCTCCCCGTGTTTTTTACCCCGTATATTTCACGAGTCGTCAGTGCGCCATCTATAGGAACAGACAAGGGCGCTCGTCCCGCGGCCGCGGGACACCGCAACTGCAGGTTGTTCCTATAGATGGCGTGATGACGGCTCGGTCCCGCGACCGCGGGACCAAACCGGTGTTGCCGGTCCTGTTAAAAACACCCTGTTGCTATAAACCTGTCTGAGACCTTGCGATTCAAGTTTGCTGAAGTTGCTTTTATAATAAATAAGGTTTGAGGTTTGTGAAATATGCGGGCTAATGGGAGGAACGCAAACATGTTCAGAAAAGGAATCGTTCTTCTGGTGGTGGGCGGCATAATCATTCTTCTGACCGCTGACCTCTGCCAGGGCAGGGAGGAGTCAACTATGGAAGAGACGGTTGATCTGGTTGGACCGCAGCAGGAGGGGGAAATGTCGGTGGAGCAGACCATCGCGCGCCGGCGAAGCCGCCGCTCCTTCTCCACCAAGGCCCTGACTCTGGAGGAAGTATCGCAGATCGCCTGGGCTGCTCAGGGGATAACGGGACCGGAGGAGCGAAAACGTGCGGCGCCCTCGGCCGGCGCTACATATCCTCTTGAGTTTATCATCGCCGTGGGGAAGGGCGGAGTGGACGGACTTGAGGCTGGTATTTATCGCTACCTCCCCGGAGATCACGCCCTGGAGCGGACACATGAGGAAGATATACGTCCCCAGATCGTACGCGCGGCGCTGGGACAGCGTTTTCTGGGGCGGGCTCCGGTTGTGTGTCTGATCGCCGCGGATTATTCCAGGACGGCCCGGCGTTACGGTGATCGCGCCAGGCGGTACGTTCACATGGAGGTGGGCCACGCGGGGCAAAATATATATCTGCAGGCCGAATCGCTCGGACTCGGCACAGTGGCCGTGGGGGCCTTCGACGACACCGGAATAGAGGAGGTGTTCAATCTCCCGGATGATCTTGACGCGCTTTATCTGATGCCCGTGGGGCACTATGAGTGAGTTGGTGAACACAGACCCGCAGGTAGGGGATGGAACATGCTCTGGGAGGAAGGAACTCAGATGACTGATGAGACCGAAAATTCGCAGCCGCAGGAGGCCGTCCCCACGAACTTTCGTCGTCATATATGGCTGCTCATCACTATCCTGGCCATCGTCGTCCTGGCCGCCGTTATCTCACGCGTGCATCCAGACGACGATGCCCCCGAGCCGGCGACTGAGGACGGGCCCGGGCCCGTGCAGGAGAACCGCTGATTGGCGGCCATGTTTCTCGCAACCCGCTCTTATGATGGAGATGTCGGGCCTGAGCCGAATATCCTGGATATCGCTGTTCAACGGAATATCATGCCGGCATAGCCGACCACATAATTGCCGCTCCCATGCGGTGAGTCCGCGCTCGTGGCGGTTGTGATCAGTTCCCCTTCCGTTCCGCCCCGCTCCTGCACGCTGACCATCATGGCGGCTGCGGGGAGGACGCCACACATGGTTATCCGTTCCTGCCGACATGTATCGATCAGGCCTTTGGGATCCAGCTCTTCCATCTTCTCTATGGCCATCGGATCGTGGTCTTTGACAACGTCAAGGGCATTGGGGCCACTTTCGTGGGACATGTCGCTGCTGGCGACAACCAGAGCGTTGTCCAGGCCGCATGTGTCGAGTGACTCAGCTATCCCGGTGCCCAGATCACGGATCTGAGCGGGTCCGGCGCCTGTGGTGACACATATGACGCATATCCGGACGTCCGGTCGGTGGTACTGAAGAAACGGAATCACCACCTCCCCCGAGTGTTCCCCCCTGTGAGCCCGGTCGTCTGCCGAAACGACGGAGAGGGCCGAGAGCTCATCACACAGCTTTTCGTTGAGTTCTGCCTCTCCCAGCGGGGTTTTCCAGCTCCCGCCGGTCCACAGGGCGCAGGCGGGTGAACGGACGTTGTGGCTGGGGTTGAGGACGACCACGGTGTCCGGGATCTCAATCCGGCCCAATACAGCTCCCGCGGTGGGGCCGGAAAATACGTATCCCGCATGAGGGACCAGTGCCCCGAGCGCTGATTCCCTGTTGACAATGTCCGGCGTACAGTCGTTTATAGTGGAACGCAACTTATCCGGATCGGTCGGATAAAACTGGCCGGCAACTGCAGGTTGACGAGTCATGGTTATACCTCCCTCAAAGCAGTGTCAACAGGTGTCTGTCGGTGCCCTTATTCATTCAGGTGTTTCAGAGGGTCAACCGGTCGTTCATCGCGAAACAAACGGAATGCCAGCTGCGCGGAGTTGACTTTGTCGGTTTCGCCGACTGTACCGATCCTGTCTCCCTGGCTGACCTGATCGCCGCTGTCAACGTCGACCCGGCCAAGCGAACCATACCAGCTGACAAAGTTGTTCGAATGCTGTATCGCAACCACATTTCCCCATCCCCCCTGTGCCCTTGAAATGGCACAGAGCACCTTTCCATCCGCAACGGAGTGCACCGAGGTGCCCGGGGATGTTTCTATGCCTATTCCCGGTTCGTTGAATCCATCGACTTCCTCGCCGAAGCGGCGGATTATCCGTCCGTCCGTGGGCCACCAGAACCTCCCTCCAGGTTGGTCCCGGTGAAGGGTTTGGTCGTCAAGCTCCTTCCGGCCACTGGATGTGCCGGATTCTGGTCGGGCCTTTTCGGTCTTGCCTGTGTCACCCTCGTCATCGGATTCCTCCCGTTTGGAGGAATCGAGTTCAGGGATCAACAGCAGTTGCCCTACCTCCAGGTCCGCCGGGTCGGAGTCGTTGAGATCAACCAGAGTATCCACATCCACGTCGTTGGACCTGGCTATGGAATGAAGCGTGTCACCTTTGCGGACGTAGTATGTGCTGTACTGGTATGTGGACCCTGAATCTGTCCCTTGCCCCGAATCCCGTGTTTTATTTCCATTCTGTTGCGGCGCCGTGGCGCATCCACCGCACCAGGCCGCGAGGGTGAGTGTAAGACCAAGAATGATCGACTTCTGCAACACCGTTCTTCTCCAGATGGTCCCGGAAAAAGTCTATCGTCTGATAACCAGAAAATACAATCTAATGGACTTTGAACCGCACTTGCAACTGATCTAACGGGAACTGCGGAGAAATTGGAACTCACTGATCCGTTGCCGTTTCCCTTTTACGCCGACATCGTCCGCACTCCGTCGTCCGGTTACTGTTGGCCGTTCTCGCCGGACATGCGTAAATCCCTGTAATCTGTGCACTCTGTGGACAGAAGCCGTTTGATGTGCGTAGGGGGCAGGTTAACGACGTCGTCTGTGAGTGTGGAGCCCCTGTCCGAAGAACCCCAGATCCGCCAGCACGGCAAGGACGATCAACACCACCCATGGCCCGCTCACCTGGCCGTTGTTCAGCACAGCAACCATATAGCCGAGGGTGGTATAAGGCAAAAAGACAAACCCCAGCAGTGGCCACAGTGGGGAACCAAACGTTGCCGACAGGAGATCGGAGAAAAGCCATATCAGCACAATGACCACCCGCGGCGTTATAAGCGCTAACAGCGTCAGCAGACATCCCATGCTTTATTCCTGCTCGTTAAAGGATAATTTTTGCTTCGAGGTGGTCCTTCAAGCCACTGCCCGCCCGGTACATAAAAAAGTCGAAGGGGTGAAAAAGTTTTCTGATCTCTCAGAAGCCGTCGAAAGAAGTTTTTTCTCACTATGCTTCTTTCAACTTATCTCTTTTTCATCCCTCCGACACTTATAAGTATACCTCGGTCAGCGAGTCTCGCAACCCTTTTTTTTCAAAAACAGCAAATTTCCCCGTTCACTCTGTCGTTGGTATGCCGTTACACGACATAATCGTAGATCTGATCGTCCGTTTATCCTTTCTCCCACATTGACTCGCCCCCTCGGGGGTTTCCTGTTTTAGCCCGCATATTTCACAAACCTCAAACATTAATTGTTCTAAAAGCAATTTCAGCAAACGTGAATTGCGAAGTCACAGACAGGTTTATAACAACAGGGTGTTTTTAACAGTACCGGCAACA
>JBKHGK010000021.1:0-12039 GCA_046539705.1 Candidatus Brocadiia bacterium
GCCTTTGACTGTTCTCATATCTGGCGCACTGACGACTCGTCGAATATACGGATTAAAGCACTTCCGTGCCACCGGCCCCCGGTTCATCGGAAGAGTTCATACGCCTATTATCATTCCTCGTGGTGGTGGAAAACAGCATGAGTCGCGCAGTTATGGCAGAAAACCCCTGCCAGTCATACTCCATCATCCTCCGTCTCCGGCTCAATTATATCCAGCTCTATCTCGGCCTCCGAGAGCAGCTCAGATGCCAGATTATCCGGGTACGCCTGTTGCGCGCAGATGCGCTCTATACCGCAGTTGATCAGCATTTTGGTGCACATCACGCACGGGATGTGTGTGCTGTAACAGGTGGCCCCCTCAATACGTATTCCATACCGCGCGGCCTGGAGCATGGCGTTTTCCTCGCCGTGAAGCCCCCGACACAATTCGTGACGCTCCCCGCTCGGAACGTCATTTTTCGCCCGCAGACACCCCACCTCCGCACAGTGACTCAGCCCCGTGGGTGCACCGTTGTACCCGGTGGCCAGAATGCGTTTATCAAGGACCAGCACCGCTCCCACCTGACGGCGAAGACAGGTGGAGCGATGGGCCACCACTCTGGCGATATGCATGAAATAGGCGTCCCAGCTCGGACGCCTTCTTTCCCGCTCTTTTTCCGGTGTCGACATCCTGAATTCTCCCTGGGCGGAATCTGACAATACAGCGACGCCGGGCAAGGCCCCGGCCAAACGATCACGCTGATGAACATCGTATCAGACTGACGAGGAACTTGCATGGTGAGGGTCTCTCCGATACTTTTACATAGCACAATCAACGAACTCAATCCTGTTTATGATCAGAAAAGCGATGTCCAGGCTGCTGGAGAGAGCTCAGAAAATTTTCAGTGAGCTGACGAGTGTTTTCTCCAGAGACCGAGCACAGTATGCCAGACACCGCCTTGGCCGGGAAGCCGAGGAGAGGGTCACCCAACACCTTCGCCATGACGGATACCGGATTCTCCAGCGCAATTTCTCGTGTTCGGCCGGTGAAATAGATATCATTGCGTTCCAGGACGGTGTTGTTGTGTTTGTAGAGGTCCGCAGCACCACCGAGCCGGCTCAGGTAAACCCACTGGCCACCATCACCCCTGAAAAACGGCAGCGAATAATTCGCGCCGCGCATAATTACATCACATTAAAGGGCCTCAGACAGCAGAGCATTCTGTTTCGTTTCGACGCGGTGGCCGTTCGATACAATTCCAGCGGTCAACTGATCAACATCCGTCATCTGGAAGATGCTTTCGAACTATGATTTTCCATCTCACTTTTCCCCCGCCAGAGCAGAGCAGTGCCCGGCCGATCAGGACGGGTTTTCTCCGGGGAGTCATACTCCTGCTGCTGATGGGCTGCTGTTCACTGATGGGCTGCCATAACGTGCGGTCCGGCCGGCCACCAGACGGACGGAATGTTTGGTTTCACGACCTCAGAAACAGCGCCCCTCCCGACGACGACGTATGCCGTGAAGTAGCTCTCCGCGTGATCAAAATGGCGCGAAAAGGAGATACCGACCTGGCGGATGAATTTCTGGGAGATGACATCCATCGCACTCCCAGCATCGTTTTTCTTTCGCTCAGTGACGGCCGGACTCCCGCCAGGGTCTCCCGCGGAAGCGGTATGCGCGCCGATACCGCGGGGGCGGCAGCCCTGCGCAATGCCGTCCCGTATCTGATGGAAGAGGGCTTTGAGCCCCGGTGGATAAAACTCGATTTCGTCTCCGGTGTTACGGGAGATCGAGAGCTTGGCACCGACGACAGTCTGGAGATCTCGCCCGACCATATGGGGGTGGCCTTTTCCGCTGATACGGACGTCGCTCTGCTCCCGGGAGAGGCGGGGGCTCATGGGATATTGAACCGATCGCTGCAGGTACAGCCGGACGCCTTGCTCACCTACCTGAAACGACAGAACAGACCCTGGAAGGCACTTCAAAAGCGCATGGAGGAAGACGACCTGTCTGCATATCGGTTTGGTGTGGAGGGCCACGCAGCAATCGATGGACAGGAACTCACGACCCTGTCGTTCGGTTTTGCCGAGCCACCTCGGGAACTGGACCGGGAGACATTGCTCGGCCGCGCCCGAAAGGCGGGCGAATACCTGGTCGATGCCACGGCGGATAATGGAAAGTTCCATTATCTCTACGATCCCGGCTCTGACCGAGTGGAGGATGATTATAATCTGGTCCGCCACGCGGGCACGATGTATTCGTTGTATCAACTGGCTGGCGTTACGGAGGATAAAGAACTCATACGGACGGCCGACCGTGCAGCTGACTACCTGTTTCACTATCTGGAATCCGCGGAATCCTTCGGCCAGGAGGGCAGCGTCATCGTATCACCGGATTCGATCAAACTGGGCACACAGGCTCTGGCCGTTCTGGCCATTGCCGAGCGGGCGCGTATTAGCGGGGAGGACAAATACCTGCAGGAGGGACGAGAGATAGCAGAGTGGATCTGCAGCACGCAGCAAGAAGATGGTCGGTTCCGCATACACAAGCAGCTGCTTCCCGACGGTGATGTAACCTCATTCAGATCCAGTTATTACCCGGGAGAAGCAATATTTGGTCTGATGCGGATGTATCAGGTGGACGGCAACGAACGGTGGGCGGAGACGGCCGAAAGCGCGGCCAGGTATCTCATAGAGGACCGAGATGCCGACAAAACGGATCTGGAGCTGCCGCCGGACCACTGGCTTCTTTACGGGCTCCAGCAGGTGCATGATTACAGTCCGGATGAGCTCTACATCGAACATGCCTGGCGCATCGCCAGCACCATGCTGGCCAACCAGCACCGACCGCCCATGCGTCGCGCCTGGCGGGGAGGCTTTCACCGTCCCCCACGTTCAGGACCAACGGCCACGCGGAGCGAGGGGCTTTCCGCCGCGTTCTGGCTGCAGCACCGGGCCGGGCATGAACAAAGAGCCGAGAGAATAGTGGAGGGCATCAGGGCCGCCGTCCGTTTCCAGCTTCACACCCAGCACACGCCCGCCTCGACGATGCACTTTCCGGATCCGCAGAGGCCTCTCGGTGCATTTGCCTACAGTCTCCGCGACTCGAGAGTGCGTATCGACATTGTCCAGCACAACATCAGCAGCCTTGTCCGATTCCGCCAGATACTGAGCGAAATTTCCCAGTAGACAAGTTGCCGATGTTATCGAGTGGTCGATTTTCTCCGGGTTATACCTTACACTAATGAATCGCTTTTCCCGCTGCGTTCACTCCGGGAGATTCATCGTCATGGAAGAGGAAAAAGAGCAGATGGATGGGCGGAACGTCTCCGAAGAGGCCAGTTTTGAAAACAACCTTGAGAAACTGGAACGGGTGGTGGATGAACTTGAAGAGGGGGACCTGCCTCTGGACGATGCGCTGGCCCTTTATGAGGAGGGGCTGAATGCATACCGGAACTGCCACACCCTCCTGAAGAATGCCGAGACACAGGTTATGAAGCTCTCGGAGACCCTGGAGGGCATGCTGGCGGAGGAACCGTTCGAGGTCCCGGAACAGAATGAGGTATGATATATCCTGCACAGAAGTCTTCACAAAACAAGAACGTCCGCCCCCTTGCGCCGTCGCGGTTTATGATGCCTGATTCGTTTGGTCCCGGGGAAAAACGGGCAGGATCGCACTGAACGGCAAAACGATTCCACGGACGATAACAATGAAACACGTAATCATTTTTGGCCAGCCGGAGAAATCTCAGGTTGCGGATGCCATGGAGGAGATCCGTCCATGGCTGTCTGAACGGGCCGAGGTGGACCTGGACACGGACGTTGATTCTCCCCGGGAGGCCGGGGATGTGGACTTTGTGCTGGTTCTGGGTGGAGACGGCACGATGCTCAGCGCGGCGCGGAAATTTGCCGGTCACCACATCCCGCTTTTGGGCATCAATCTGGGGAAGTTTGGATTTCTCACCGAGACCACGTTCACACAATGCCGCAAAACCATCAGCGACGTGTTGAACGGCCATTACGTGTTACGGGACAGGATGATGCTGCGATGTTTACTCAAACGCAACAGAAGCATAATCAAAAACACCGTGGGGCTGAATGACGTGGTGGTCTCTCGGACACGTCTCTCACGACTTCTGAGCATTGACCTGGAGGTCAACGGAGACCCGGCGAACACCTATCGGGCGGATGGATTGATCATTGCCACGCCGGTTGGTTCCACCGCCCACAGCCTGTCGGCGGGGGGCCCGATAGTGATGCCGGAGCTCGATGCTTTTGTGATATCTCCCATCTGTCCTCACACTCTGAGCAATCGGCCGATCGTGCTACCGGCCGGCAGCAAGCTGGAGATCAAGGCACGAGACTACGCCGAAGCCCCCGCCCTTACGGTGGACGGTCATATCTCGATGCCACTGCAGGAGGAGGACACGGTGGAGGTCCGCCGGGCCAGCGAATCGCTCAAACTGATTCAGACCGGCAGGCAGGAATTTTTCCCCACCCTTCGCAACAAACTTGGATGGAGCGGACAACCCCATTATGTCCAGTAAACAATTCGAAGTAAAAATACTGAAACGCTACTGCAAGGGCTGCGGACTCTGTGTTGAGGTCTGCGACCAGAATAAGATCCACATAGCCGACCGACCCAACAGGGAGGGGCGGCGCACGGCGACCTTTCGGGAGGATGTGGATTGCACCGGGTGTCTCAAGTGCGCTACAATCTGTCCTGATGCCGCGATTGAGATATATCGTCTACAGGAGGTGGAGGCCGACGGGCACGACTCGGCAGACTGTGACTCGCCGGCGGGCAAATGCAATGAGTGAGAAATCCAGTCAGAATCAGGCGAATCAACGGCTTATCTCGGGCAATGAGGCCGCCGGTGAAGCCGCCATCCGGGCCGGATGTCGGTTTTACGCGGGCTATCCCATCACCCCCCAGAACGAGCTGATCGCCTACATGGCGGATCAGCTCCCACTCCGGGGGGGCACGTTCGTACAGGCCGAAAGCGAGATAGCAGCGATCAATATGCTTTTCGGGGCGAGCGCGGGTGGCGCACGATGCATGACGTCGTCCAGCAGCCCGGGCATCAGCCTCAAGCAGGAGGGCATTTCCTACCTTGCCGGCGCTCAGTTGCCGGCCGTTATTGTCAACGTCCAGAGGGGAGGGCCCGGCCTCGGCGGTATTGGGCCATCCCAGGGCGATTATTTCCAGACCACCAAAGGCGGCGGTCACGGCGATTACCGATGTATAACGCTGGCCCCGGCGAGCGTGCAGGAAACCGCAGAGCTGGCCTTTGAGGCTTTTGAACTGGCCGATAAATATCGCAACCCCGTCGTCATCCTGTCCGACGCCATGATAGGCCAGATGATGGAAAATGCTGACCTCGACGTCCTGCCCGAACCTTCCTCCCCCCCCAAGCCATGGGCTCTCACCGGTGCGGACGGACGGGACAAAAACGTGATCCGGTCTCTTTATTTTCAGGACAACCAGCTCACCTCTCACAATGAACGGCTCCAGGACAAGTACTCGCGGATAACCGATGCGGAGGTCCGATGCGAAACCCTTGAATGCGAGGACGCCGAAGTGGTGGTGGTTGCCTACGGAAGTTCCGCCAGGATCGCCCGCGAACTCATTGTGAATCCGCCCGATGTGCTTGAACCCCGGGTCGGGCTTTTCCGCCCCGTCACCCTCTGGCCTTTTCCCACCGAGAGACTGGCCTCAACGATCTCCAGCGCCGATGCTGTCCTCACCCTTGAGATGAGCGCCGGACAGCTCGTCGAAGATGTCCGGCTGAGCGCTAACACCCCCGACAAAATTCACCTCATGGCCTGTCCGGGCGAAGGCGTACCCACCGTGGAAGAAATAAGCGAAAACATCAATTCAATTCTGGACTCATAGGCATGGGCAATTCCGGCACGACACACAAGAAACTTCACAGGGAACCGATATACCGGCGCCCCCAATCCATGACCGAGGAATGCACCCATTACTGCCCCGGTTGCGGTCACGGCACCGTGCATCGCCTGCTGGCGGAGGTGTTTGACGAGCTGGACATACGACGTCGCACGGTGGGCATCGCCCCCGTGGGATGCGCCGTGCTGGCCTATAACTACATAGACATCGACTGGACCGAGGCGGCGCACGGGCGCCCGCCGGCGGTGGCCACCGGCCTCAAACGAGTCAACCCCGATAACATTGTCTTCACCTACCAGGGTGACGGCGACCTGGCGTCGATCGGGATGGCGGAAACCATACACTGCGCCAACCGCGGAGAAAACGTCACCGTTGTGTTCCTGAATAACGCCGTCTATGGGATGACACAGGGGCAGATGGCCCCCACTACCCTCGTGGGCCAGAAGACAACAACCACCCCACGCGGACGGAGCGTTGAAAACGAGGGGCCGCCGATCCGCATCTGCGAGCTGCTGAATTCCCTCGACGCCCCGCGGCTGCTGGCAAGGGGGCTCATCAGCTCGCCACGGGAGGTGAGAAAGACAAAACAATTGCTGCAAAAGGCTTTCCAGAATCAGATTGATGGCGTTGGCTACTCCCTCGTGGAGATACTCTCGCCCTGCCCCACATACTGGCGCATGTCCCCCTCTGACTGTTTTGACCACATCAATGATAACGTGACCGAAACCTTCCCTCCCGGCATAATTCGAGACGAAGCGTGAGGTCCAGGATGAGCGAACAAACTCCAGAACACCGCATCCTAATTGCCGGCTTTGGCGGCCAGGGCATACTTACCCTCGGGAAAATCCTCTGTAACGCCGCGATTAACGAAGGACTCCGCACCACATATATGCCCTCCTACGGCACGGAGGTAAGGGGGGGGACCTGTAACTGCCACGTGGTGATCTCGGACAACGAGATCTTCAGCCCGTACGTGGAACGGGCTCAGTCCCTTATTATCCTCAATGAACCGTCCCTGCAGCGATTCCAGCCGATGCTCCGCCCCGGAGGACTGCTGGTCTGTGACAGCTCCATGGTGGAAACCGAACCACAGAACAACGGTGACCCCACTGTGGCCGTGGCCGTGCCCGCCACCGACATCGCCGCGGAACTGGGCAACGTGCTGGTGGCAAACGTCATACTGCTGGGAACGTTCATCTCGATGACACAACTCTGCCGCCCGAGCACGATCGAACAGGCGATAAAAGAATGGCTCTCATCGCGAAAGAAGGACGCCATTCCGGTCAACATCACGGCATTCCACAGAGGGCTGGAACTGGCTGACGGGGAATGAAGCATGCCGGAATGAGCCGCAGACCCCTCCTGCCGGACCGTCGCCCCCAATCCGGGATCCGGGTGAACTGACCTTACGGATCATCCATGCGCCAGCTGCGAAACAACCCTCAGAAACTCAGCCGTGAAGGGCCACAGAGATACCATGGGCTCCCCCAGGACTTTCCCAGCGGAGAGCAGGCTCGCTTTTCTCAAAGAACAGGATGCCCGGCATCTGCGCCGCACCCTTTCCCCGGTCACGATGCGGCGGCCGGGCCACCTCACGGCGGGAGGGGAGGAAATCGTGGACTTCTCCTCCAACGATTACCTCGGCCTCTCCCGTCATCCGTCGCTGCGCCGCAGGGCCCTCAACGCCATCAAAGAACATGGTTCCGGAAGCGGAGCCTCCAGGCTGATGAGCGGGGATCTGGACCTGCACCATGAACTGGAAAGGCTTTTTGCCGAGCTGAAAGGGAAAGAAGCCGCCCTTCTGTTCAACTCCGGGTACCAGGCCAATGTGGGGCTGCTCCAGGCACTGACAGGCCGACGCGACGCCATCGTTGCCGACCGCCTTATACATGCCAGCATAATTGACGGCGCCATGATGTCGCGCGCCAGGTTACTCCGCTTCAATCACAACGACACCGAGAGTTTGGCCGCCATCCTGGGGGACAAACGCAGTGACTTTGACAACGTGCTTATCGTCACAGAAAGCGTTTTCAGCATGGACGGGGACCTTGCGCCGCTGGAAGAGATATGCCGGCTGAAGGACCAGTTCGGCTGCGAACTGCTGGTTGACGAAGCGCATGCGACGGGAATTTTCGGGCCGGAGGGCGCAGGCAGAGTCGAGCAGGCGGGGCTGGGCGATAAAGTCGAGTTCATAATGGGCACTTTCAGCAAAGCCCTGGGTGGGTTTGGGGCCGCGGTGGCGGCCGATCGGGCGGATGTGGACTACCTCATCAACACGGCCAGGAGTTTCATCTATTCCACCGCCCTTCCCCCCTCGGTGGTCGCCTCGAACATCGCCGCCCTCAAATACTGTATGCAGGACAAAGATCCCGGCAAAGAGCTCCTGGCAGAGGCCGAGCGGCTGCGGGAGATGCTTCAGGACGCCGGCCTGACCGTCCGGGGCAAAAGCCAGATAATACCGGTGATCCTGGGTGGGAGCGATCGCACATTGAAGGTCGGCCGGCGCCTGCTGCAGCGCGGGTATCGCACCGTACCCGTCCGCCCTCCAACCGTCCCGGAAGGGCGGGCCCGGCTGCGTATTTCGCTGTGCACAGCTCATACGGCCGACGAGATCAACGGACTGGCGGAGGAGATACGCGATGTTACCTGATCTCCACCTGCTTGCCGGGCAACAGCCGGGCAAAAGCGTCTGGCTTCCGGGATGGGCCACGGACTGGCGCCTTTTTTCCCTTTTCGACCCTCCCGACGGCGTCCTGAGCCCCGCTGGTTTTCTCCCCTCCAGATATCACGACACGCTGATCCGGCACCTTCAAGACCTTCCCGCAGGGAGCGTCACACTTGCAGGGTGGTCACTCGGGGCCTATGAGGCGCTCAGAACAGCCCGGGCCGTCCCACAGAGCATAGACCGACTCGTGCTGGCCGGAGCGCGACCGTCCTACCCCTGCAGCGACCTTCGCCCTCTGCAGCACGCGCTTCAGAACAATACCAGAAAGTCCTTGAGACGCTTTTATCGACAGTGTTTTCTACCGGCTCAGCGGGACGAGTTCGCATTATTCCGCGAGGAACTGCTGAACACATACCTGGAGGACATGTCCCGGAATCGTCTTGTGAAGGGCCTCAATTATCTGCACGAACAGCGCCTCACACCTGACGATCTTCCAGAATGTGATATCATATTTGTCCACGGTGAGAATGACATCGTGGCCCCGGCCGAGGAGATCAGAACGCTGTGCGATCAGCTTAACCGGGTCCGCCTGCTTATGGTGCCGTCGGCGGGACACGCCGTTTTCGCCACGGCCCCGTTCAGAAATCTTTGCACGCCGAGTTGATCGGAACGAACTATGATCCAAAGTGCCCCGGCAACAGAACGATCAACAGCCGACAGCATCCGCCCCATGTGCCCCTATGACCGGCACGCGGATGTACAGCGGCAATCGGCCGGGGAATTGTTACAGCTCACCCTCCCGTTTGAGCCCGAGCGGATTGTGGAACCGGGATGCGGGACGGGCATCTACACCCGACTGCTGCTGGACACTTTCCCGCGCGCAGAACTGCGGGGTCTGGATATCCATCCGGAAATGCTGCACATAGCACGAGCAAAATTCGGGGGCGAAGCGACGTTCCGCCACATTGATGCCGAGGAATACGATGAGGCTCCGGTTGATCTGATATCCTCCAACGCCACGTTCCAGTGGTTTCACGACCTTCCCGGGACCATCCGCCGCTATGCCGAGATCCTGCGCCCGGGAGGGCGCCTGACTTTCAGCTTCTACGGGCCGGAAACCTATCGGGAACTCGACGCGGCCCTGCGGGAGGCATCCGAAGGGACCCGTCGGGTTGTGGCGGCAGATTTTGCCCGGCCGCACGAACTGCGGCAGGCTCTGGGCGAGGCGTTTCCCAGATGGTCGGTGCAGGAGCGTCGCTATATTCGCACCTTTCCCTCCCTGCCGGCACTGCTGCGAAACATCCGCCACACGGGTATACACAATCCGCACAGACGGCGGAAAGCCTGGAATCCGGGACTCATCTCCGACGTCCGACGCATCTACCGGGATAACTGCGGAGCAATACGGGCAACCTATCAGGTCTTTTTCTGTCGGGGAGACCGATGAGTGGAATATTCATCACAGGGACGGACACCGCGGTGGGCAAGACGGTCATCTGCGGATGCCTGGCGCGCTTTCTGCGGGAAGAAGGGCGGGACGTCGTTACGCAAAAACTGGTACAGACCGGCTGCGAGGGGTATTCCGAAGACCTGCTAACGCATTTACGGCTGGGAGGGGAGGACCGGGGTGAGCATCCGGAAAAGATCGAAGCCGACCGCTGCCCGTGTATACTGGGACTGCCGGCCTCCCCCCATCTGGCGGCCGCCGAGGAGGACACGACAGTGAATCCCGAGGAACTTCTGGCGGCGTTTCGGCGGCTGCACACGGATTATGAGATGGTTCTGGTGGAGGGAGCGGGCGGACCGGCCGTCCCCGTGACCGAGGAACTGCTTCTGGTGGACCTCGTGGCCCGGCTATCGGTACCGGCCATTCTCGTCGCGGACAACCGGCTCGGATGCATCAACCACTCCCTGCTGGCCGTCGAGGCCCTGCAAAGGCGTGAGATCCCCATCATCGGAATAATTTTCACCAACACACAGTCCCGACCGGATGATGCCGTCCACCGGGATAACCCGCGCATAATCGAAACGATGAGCGATGTGCCGGTGCTGGGGGAGCTGCCGTATCTGCCCGGACTGAACGATGTCCATAAACATTTTGAGCCAATCGGCCGCACTTTCCTGTCGCACTTTCCGAAGGTAATCGACGATGAATGAATGGCTGAACAAGGATTTGAAATACAACTGGCACCCCTACACCCAGATGAGTCGGCTTGAAGATGACCCGCCCCTGTTCATAGAGAAGGCAGACGGCATAAAACTCTACGACGACGACGGGAACTGGTATTACGACACCATCGCGAGCTGGTGGTGTAACGTTCACGGACACGGACATCCACGCATCCGCAATGCCGTTCAGGAGCAGATGGAACGTCTCGATCACGTGCTTTTCGCGGCCGTGGCCCACCGCCCGGCCTCCGAGCTGGCCGAAAGACTCGTATCAATCACGCCCGAGAAACTCCGGCGGGTGTTTTACTCGGACGACGGTTCCACGGCGGTCGAGGTGGCCCTGAAAATGTCGGTCAAATACTGGCGCAATCAGGGACGTGAGGCCAAAAGGAGCTTCGTATGCCTGCGTCCAGGGTACCATGGCGACACGGTGGGGGGGATGAGCGTGAGCGGGGTGACACTCTTCCGTCAGTCTTTTGCCCCCCTCCTTTTTGACTCCACATCCGTACCGGGACCGTACTGCTACCGCTGTCCTCTGGGCCTGGACCGCGACTCCTGCGATCTGGCATGCCTGCAGGCAATGGAGGAGTCCGTCCGGGAAAACGCGGACCGCACGGCGGGCATCATACTTGAACCCCTGCTTATGGCCGCCGGTGGGATGATCGTCTACCCGGAGGAGTATCTGCAGGGCGTCGCCCGGATAGCACAGCGGTATGGATTACATCTTATTGTGGACGAGGTGGCCACCGGCTTTGGGCGGACCGGTCAGATGTTTGCCTGTGATCGGGCGGGGGTCAACCCCGACTTCATGTGCCTGTCCAAAGGGATCACCGGCGGGACGATGCCCCTGGCCGCCACTCTCACCACCCGAGACGTCTATGAAGCCTTCCTGGGTGAACCGGGCGGTGACCGGACCTTCTATCACGGACACACCTATACCGCCAACCCCGTGGGCTGCGCTGCAGCGCTTAGCAGTCTTGAGCTGATTGGCCAGAACGATCTCCTTTCACACGTTCGCAACCTATCGCCTGTCCTGCACGATGGTATGCAGCAGCTGCGGACACTCCCGAGGGTGGGTGATTGCCGGCATATTGGGTTCATGGCCGCTCTGGAACTGGTGAAAGACGATGACTCCCGCGACCCTTACCCCTCGTGGCATCCGCTTTTGCGGAAGATATATCAGAACGGTCTCCGGCACAACATTATGCTGAGACCTCTGGGAAACATCATTTATCTATTCCCCCCTCTCTGTACCAACAGGAGACAACTGGAGGACATCCTCCACAGGACCGCCGATACTCTCAGGGAGTCTCTGG
>JBKHGK010000022.1:0-11947 GCA_046539705.1 Candidatus Brocadiia bacterium
CTCGGTCGGAGACCAAACCGGTATCTGTGTGGGTGCCATTAACACACTGTACCGGAAACGATCTCCTCTTATGTTCGATAACCTTTTGCTCAATGCTCTTTAAAATAATTACGTTCTGAGGTTTGTGAAATATTCGGGCTAATACAGAGCGTGTGGTTAAAACGGCACGCGGATAGATTTGTGAAGTACTGGAGTCAGGATTCTTGAGTCAGATCAGACAGTTTTTCAGGTCAAGATTTAGCAAACAGGGAGATGTCAGGTTCTCGTCGCACCACGATATTATGCGACTTTTTGAGCGGGCGTTCCGACGTGCTCGCCTGCCCGTGGCCATGAGCCAGGGGTATAATCCCCGACCGCGCATAAGCGTGCCGGCGCCTCTGAGCGTTGGCTTTAAAGGGGAAAACGAGGTTCTGGATTTTGAGTTGTGCAGATGGCTGGAAGCTGAGGATGTGGAGCAGAAATTAGCGGCGGAGCTGCCGGAGGGCATAGAGCTTCAGACTATGAAGATGCTTTCCGGAAAGCCGGATCGCAGGCCCAGTTGTTTTTCATACCGGATACCGCTGCGCGATGGTCATCCGGTGTGTGAGGAAAAGCTGACTGGGCTGACCGCGCGAGATCCTTTGATGGTTGAACGCCGGAAGAAAAATGAGGTAAAAGAAAAGGATATCTCGGACTCGTTGCGGGAGCTTCGCATCCAGAACGGCCAGCTGCACATGCTTATTGCCATGACTGAGCGTGGGGCCGCCCGACCCGAGGAAGTGCTGAGACTTCTGGGATGTCGGCCCGGGCGTGATTATCTTAAGAGTTTCGTGGTGAGAACACACGTGGACCTGTCTTCCTCCCTGTAACAGAGAGGAAGATATGAGTAAAGAATTGATGCTGATCAATGTCGTTGAAGAGGAAGAAGCGCGTGTGGCCGTGCTGGAAGATGACCTTCTGCAGGAGTTCTATCTTGAGCGAACCGGCCGGGAACATATTGTCGGAAGCATCTACAAAGGCCGGGTGGTGAACGTGGAACCCAGCATTGAGGCCGCTTTCGTGGAATTTGGATATGAGCGGCATGGGTTCCTCCACGCATCCGACGTCAAGCCGTCGGTTGCCCGGGATTCTGGCGGGAAGAACGGCAGCAACGGAAGGGGGTCTCGAAATATTAAAAAGGCCCTGAGGCCCGGAGACGAGATCCTTGTGCAGGTGACGAAAGAGGGTATAGGGGATAAAGGCCCGGCACTGACCACCTACCTGAGTCTGCCCGGCCGATACCTGGTTCTGATGCCCGGGATGTCACTGCGAGGGGTTTCCCGAAGGATTTCAGATGAGGATGAACGGAACCGACTGCGGAAAATCATAAAGGACCTTAATCCACCCAAAAACGCCGGGCTCATTGCCCGGACCGCGGGAGAGGGCAGGGATCAGCGGGAGTTCGAACGGGATATGGACTACCTGGGCCGCCTGTGGAAAACGATCCAGCGGCGCGCCAAGAAAAGTGATACTCCCGCTCTCATCTATCAGGAAAGCGACCAGATTATCCGGGTGATACGGGATGTCTTCAACGAGAACATCCGGAATATCTATGTGGATAATGAGGACGTTTTTGATCGGGTGAAAAATTTCCTCCGCGAAGTAATGCCCCATCACGTCCGGAAGGTGAAACACTATGATGGAGAGGAACCTCTTTTCCATCACTTCGATGTGGAGGAAGAACTGCGTGAGATGCACCGCCGTACCGTTGATCTGGATTGTGGGGGCAGCATCGTTCTGGAGCAGACGGAGGCACTGGTGGCGATCGACGTCAACAGCGGGCAGTTCAAGGGATCCAAAGATGCAGAACAGGGGGCCTATCGTATCAACAAGGAGGCCGCACGGGAGATCGCGCGCCAGGTCAGACTCCGCGATCTCGGAGGACTGGTGGTGATCGATTTCATCGATATGGAGGATCATAATCACCGGAAGAATGTGGAGAAGGAACTCCATGGGAATCTCTCGCGGGATAAAGCTCGGTTCAGAATGCTGGATATGTCACCCTTCTGTATCGTGGAACTTACGCGGCAGCGCCGCCGTCGAAGTCTGCGCCAGACGACGTACGTGGAATGCCCGGCCTGCCACGGAACCGGACAGGTCAAAAGCCCCGAAACACACGCCCTGGAGATCATCCGGAGACTCCGAATCGGATTGCACCATCAGGACGTTGCGCGGGTTGACGTCCAGCTCCAGCCGGAGGTGGCGAATTATCTGAACAACACCATGCGTGCGAGACTGAAGGAGCTGGAAGAGGAAACCGGTAAGGATGTGCAGGTCCACGCGGATCCGGAACGTGGCCCCAAGGATGATGAAATCCACTTCCGGCGGGAGAATGGTAAACTGGTGCGTGTGTAGCCGTTAAGCCTGCCCCGCATGTTTCACAAACCTCAACCGTTAATTATTCCAGAAACGACTTCACCAAACGTGAATCGCAAAGTCACAGGCATGTTTTTAACAGTGCCGGCAAAACCGGTTTGGCCCCGCGGTCGCGGGGCCGAGCCGTCAGCACGCCATCTGTAAGAACAGCCTGCAGTTGTGGTGTAAGAACACGAGCGCCTTTGTCTGTTTTTACAGATGGCGCACTGACGACTCGGGAAGCTATCCGGCAAAGTGATGCCGGTTCCGGGTGAAAATTTATCGACTTTAAATGCGAGAATAGTCCCTCATGTGGAACAAAAAGGCCTCCGAGATTGCTGAACTGGTCGATGGTGAACTGCGGGGGAATCCCGATATCATACTCAGCGGGGTGGCTGGAATAGAGGAAGCCGGAGGTCAGGATCTGGCTTTTCTGGCCGACCAAAAATATGAGGATGCCGCGAAGGAATCCGCTGCCGGCGCCATGCTGGTCGAACGGGCGCTGGAAGGATGGGACGGCACCCAGATACTGTGCGCCGATCCGGAGCTTGCCTTTGCCCGGGTCCTCAGGTCCATTCGACAGGACAGGTTCCCCGTTCCGGAGGGGATCAGCCCGGAGGCTGTGATCTCCGCCGAGGCTGAGGTGGGGGAGGAGGTCGCCGTGGGGCCTCACAGTGTGATTGAGAGCGGGGCCGAGATCGGCGACGGGGTGAAGATATATCCTCTCTGTTATGTGGGTCATGAGGTGAAAATTGGCGCGGGGACGATTCTGCATCCGGGGGCGATAATCAGTGACGGAGTGAGGATGGGCCGGGAATGTGTGGTTCGCCCGGGAGCGGTGGTGGGAGATGACGGATTTGGCTTCATTCAGCGTGAAAATGAGAGTTACCGGATGCAGCACGTGGCGGGGGTTGAGATCGGAGATTGCGTTGAGATCGGAGGGCTTTCCAGCATTGACCGCGGGATGATTGCCGACACCGTGATAGGCGATGGTGTTAAAATGGACAAGCACTGTCACGTGGCGCATAACTGCACCGTGGGGGATAACGCCATTCTGGCCGGATACGCCCGGATGGGCGGGAGTTGTAATGTGGGGGCCGGGGCGGTGCTGGCCGCTGACGTGCGGCTCAGCGATCACGTTGACGTCGGCGATGGCGCCGTTATGGCGGCCGGAACGGGGGCCCCGAAGGACGTGGAAGCCGGGGAAACCGTCTGGGGCATGCCCGCACGGCCCATCCATGAACAAATGAAAATTACGGCCCTGACCGGGCGGTTGCCGGAGCTGCACAGGAAGATCAAAGAGCTGGAAAAGAAGGTGGAAGAGCTGTCTGATGATGAATAAAATAAACCCATAACAACAGCGTACATGTTCCCCATCGGGATCATTTGAGAAGAGGAACAGCCATGAGCACGGCAGTTATCGGAATCGATCTGGGTGGCACTTACATCAAGGCCGGGAGCCTGACTCCTGATGGCGAGATCCTTTACCGAGGTCGCCGACAGACCCGGGCCGAGGGCGGCCCCGAGGGTGTGTGTGATAATATCGCCGCCGCCGTGAATGAATGCAGGGAGGCGGTCGGTGATAGGGAGGTGGTGGGAGTGGGTATCGGCAGCCCGGGGCCACTCAACGTATCGCGGGGAATCGTGTATTTTGCCCCGAATCTGCCGGGGTGGGAGGATGTGCCTCTTCGGGATATGGTGGCTGACAGGACGGGTCTGGATTGTGTGGTGGAGAACGATGCGAATGCGGCTGCTCTGGGAGAACAGTGGAAAGGAGCCGGAGCCGGCTGTTCATCCCTTGTGCAGTTTACCCTCGGCACGGGAATCGGGGGAGGGATTGTGCTGGATGGCGAAGTTTGGCACGGGTTCAACGACTGTGCGGCCGAAATCGGCCATATGAGCATTGATCCCGAAGGCCCCAGATGTGGCTGTGGAAACTGGGGCTGCGTGGAGGCGTTCGCCAGTGCCACCGCCATGGTGCGCAGGATCCGGGAAACCATATCCTCCGGATGCAAGAGCACTCTGTCGAAGATGGCCCCGGATGATATAACGGCCCGGGATATTTACGAGGCGGCCACGGAAGGGGATAGCGCCGCACGGGAAAATATCCATATGACCGGCTTCTATCTCGGCGTGGCCGTGGCCAATATTATGCACGTGTTCAATCCCGAGGTCGTGGTGTTCAGCGGTGGTGTTACCGCGGCGGGTAATATGTTGTTGAGGCCGATACGACAGACTGCCCGTGAACGGAGCATGGAAGCGTGCAGGCGTGATGTGAAAATACGGTTCGCCGAACTCGGCGAAGATGCCGGTATAGTGGGAGCCGGACGCTCATACATGCTGCTGGCGGAGGGGTAACCAGAATATCATGAAGGTGCCTGTAATCATTGCTGCGGTTCTCATTGCTGCCGCACTGTTCCTTGTCGTTTCCCCCGGAGACGGGAGACCGGAAGATGCCGGAAACACTCCGGAGGGACGGCGCGCACGGGTCGTGAAAAAGGTTTTTCGGGCCGTTGGTCTTCTGCTCGCTCTGTATGTGCTTCTCGGTCTGCTCATGTACGTGCTGAGAGATCGCTTTATCTACCACCCGGAAAGACGCATCCCGCAGGAGGCGGAACGGCCGGATGAGGTCCAGGACTGTCATTTTACGACGGAGGACGGGCTCCAGCTGCACGGCTGGTGGCGGCCAGCCGGAGATGCGGAGGATGCTCCTGTGGTGCTGTGGTTTCACGGTAACGCCGGGGATATCAGCCGGCGGGTCGACAACCTGCAGATGATGCCGGATTCTCTGAACGTATTTCTCATCGATTACAGAGGCTTTGGGCGGAGCGAAGGTCATCCGTCGGAGGAAGGGCTCTATGAGGATGCGCGTGCGGCCCACCGATATCTGGTTGAGGAGCGCGATATAGCCCCCGAACGAATCGTCGTCTTTGGCCGTTCGCTGGGAGCGGCGGTGGCGCTACAGCTGGGATTGGAACGGCCCGTGGGAGCGGTGATTATGGAATCTCCGTTCAGGAGTGTTGCGGCAATGGCTCAGGCGATGTTTCCGTTTCTGCCCGCGGGTTTTATGGTGGGGGATATGTACGACAACGTCAGCAAAGTGAAAGATCTGGACGTTCCTCTGCTGGTCATTCACGGCACTGAGGACGACCTTGTCCCATTCGGCCACGGCCGGGCGGTCTATGAGGCCGCCGGAGCCTCCGCGGAACTGTATCCCATAGACGGCGCGGGGCATAACGACACCTATCAGGTTGGTGGTTCAGCCTATTTTGAGAGGTTGTTGAACTTCTGCCGAGAGCACAGCGAGGAAGAGGCGCCGACTGCCAGACAGAACACTGGTGACTGAGGAGAGATAAACTATGAGAACTGACCGGCTGTTGGAACTGTTTCTGCCCATGATTGTTATACTCGCTCTGGTTGCGATCCCGAACCGCGCTGCTGGTGAGCACACCGGGGCGTGGGTCGATGAAGTCGTCATCTCGGAGGAAGAGGACGAATCAAGGGCGGTGGACCGGCTCCGTGCCGGCAAACTGGATCTGTATGGCACCGGGGTGACCGACCGGGATATTTATGACCGTGTGCGCGAGGCGGATGAACTGCAGTTTGAGATGTCCTATGGGAATACCGTTGAGTTGACATTCAATCCGGTCGGACCCACTTTCGGGGATGGAGGGGAGCTGAACCCATTCAGCGTGCCGGAGATTCGGGAAGCGATGAACTGGCTGGTGGACCGGGAGCATATTGCCAGCGAAATATACGAAGGGCTCGCCGTGCCGCGCTATCTCCCGATAAAGACCGTTTTCCCGGATTACGCCCGGCTGGCGGGCACGGTCAGTCGGCTGGAGGTCCGTTACCAGCATGATCCCGGAAAGGCGGAAAAGGTGATCGAAGAACAGATGAGGGAGCTGGGCGCAAACCTCCAGGATGGGCAATGGCACTATGAAGGGGAACCGGTGGAACTCACGTTCCTGATCCGACTCGATGATGAACGGAGAGAAGTCGGGGATTACGTGGCGAATAAGCTGGAGGACGTCGGCTTTGAAGTTCTCCGGGATTACCGCACCGCCGAGGAGGCCTCCGCAATATGGATCGGATCTGACCCCGAGCGGGGCAAATGGCATCTTTATACCGGGGCCTGGGTCGATACCGTGGTGAGCCGGGATGAGGGAACCATATTCAATTCGTTCTTCACCCCGCGCGGACGGCCGGATATGCTGTGGCAGAGCTATGAACCGGCTGAGGAATTCGACGAGATTGCCGACCGTCTGGGACGGCGCGATTATGAAACCCTGGAGGAACGAAGGGAACTGATGAGTGAGGCACTGGAACTGGCCATGCGGGATTCGGTGCGGATATGGCTGGTTGACCAGCAGGCGATCTGGCCCAGGCGCGCGGATATAGAGGTGGCCGCCGACCTCGCCGGGGGCGTGTCCGGCTCATGGCTGTGGCCTCTGACTCTGAGGGTCAAAGATAAGACGGGGGGACAGATCCAGATCGGAGTGCCGGGGATCCTCACCGAGCCCTGGAATCCGGTGGCGGGCAGCAACTGGATATTCGATACGATGGCGATGCGGGCGACTGCGGATTTCGCCACGCTCCCGGACCCCTTCACCGGTCTGAGGTGGCCCCAGCGCGTCGACAAGGCCGAGGTCGAGGTCAGGGAGGGACTGCCGGTTACAAAGACCCATGATTGGGTGGAGCTCGATTTTACCCCGTCCATAGAAGTTCCCGGAGATGCCTGGATTGGCTGGGACCATCAGCAGCAGCGTTTTATCACCGTGGACGAGGAATATCCCGATGGCCTGGAGGCCAGAACCCGAACGGTTATACACTATGATGATGATCTGTTTGAAAGGAAATGGCATGACGGATCCGGCCTTTCGCTCGCGGACGGCCTTGTGGCGTTCATCCTGTCTTTCGAACGGGCCGATGAGGACAGCCCGCTGTATGATGAGGCGGATGCCGCCTCGTTTGAGAGCTTTCTTCGCGATTTCCGGGGGATCCGCATCACAGAGGAGGACCCGCTGGCCGTGGAGGTTTACAGCGATCAAATCCAGAAGGACGCGGAGATGATTGCCGCCGGCAGAGCCGGCTACCTGTTCCCGTCCTTTGGCACCAGTGCCGCCCCCTGGCATATGCTCGCGATCGGCATGCGGGCGGAGGAGGATGAGGAGCTTGCCTTCTCAAAAGGAAAAGCCGATCAGCTCGAGGTCGAACATACCAGCTACATCTCCGGACCGAGTCTGAAAATCCTTGACGGCTACAGGGAGGAGTGCGCTGAGGATCACTATGTTCCGTTTGAGGATGCCGTGGAAGAGTATGTGGACAACGATGAGGTCCGGGCTCGTTATGAGAATCTCAGCGAGTGGCGCGAGGAAATGGGGCACTACTGGGTTGGACCGGGCCCGTTCTATGTGGAAGAAGTGCATACGAGAGAAGGCGTCCTGGAACTGCAGAAATTCGAGGATTATACGGATAGTTCTGAAAAATGGCTGCGGTTTGTGGAACCCTCTGTCCCCGAGATCGACGTCGGCGCCGAAAACAGGCGTGTGCCGATAGGGGAGAGGATCGAATTCGAAATAGAGATCATGGATGAGGATAATCCATATCCGGCGGACGATATAGAATCCGTCAGATACCTTGTGTTCGACGGTGAAGATCGGTTGGTCATACAGGGTGATGCCGAACATGTGGAGGACAATCGCTGGAGGGTCATTCTGGAGGGAGAAGCAACCGGTGAACTCGAGCCCGGATCGAACCAGCTCAGGGTTGCCGTCACCTCGCTGAAGGTTGCTATACCGGCCTTCGAAACCTACAGGTTTATCTCTGTCCCCTGATATCCGGAGCGTTTCCCGGACATCTGTGAATGGTCTGGTCCTGTTTATTGTGAAAGAGATTATGCGCGGGCAAAGAAGCGCGCGCCGCGTATGACAGGCATCTTTGCCTGTCTTCCCGTATCTCTTTGCTGGCAGGAGGGCACACAGCGGTTGAGCCCGTGCATCGTTTTATCTTCGCAGGCAGGATGCCGGCCATACATTGACATGTCATCGGTCTTCAACCCGGAACGCACTTATTTCTTGCGGTCCAAACAACGTTTACACTTATCGCGAGCTGCGCTATGTCCCGTGAACAGCTCCACGAAGCGGAAGATGAGGCAGGTGGAATGCTCACCACCCTGCGGCGGATGGTTCTGTATACCCTCCGGCGCGGGGCGGCGCTGCTGATCACCGTCACGGTGGGGGTGTATCTGACCATCGTCATCGCCAACATGGGCGGACACGTGGATGAGATCCGGAAGGCGCAGATACGCGAGAGGGTGGGGGCCCGGCTGATGGCCGACGAGCAGGTGCAGTCGATGTCCGCCGCCGAGCGGCGTGAGCTCATGGAGCGGCAGGTTGAGATTGAAAGCCGACGCCAGGGGCTGGACCGGCCTTTTGTCGTGCGCAGTTTTCTCTATCTGCGCAATGCCATGACGCTGAACCTGGGCCGGGCGGAGAATCTGACCAGCGACAGCGGATCCCGACGGGTCCGGCTGATACTGCTGGAGCGTCTGCCCGCCACGCTGCTGCTGTTCGCACCGGCGCAGATGCTCGTTTTCTTCGTCTCCATTTTTGCCGCCCTCTATCTATCGAGACGTTATGGCAGCTGGCTTGATCGGCTGGTGGTAACACTGACTCCCACCTCCACGGCTCCGGCCTGGTTCTACGGGATTTTTCTGATACTTATTTTTGCGCGGCTCCTGGGCGTTCTGCCGTTTGGCGGGATGGTTGCCACGCCGCCCCCCGAGGATACTCTGCCCTACGTGCTGAGCGTGGCCAAACATATGATACTCCCGGTGGGAGCTATGTTCATCGGCGGGATCTTCATCTCCGTCTATTACTGGCGGACGTTTTTCCTCATCCATGCCCGGGAGGATTACGTGGAGATGGCGCGGGCAAAAGGGTTGAGCTCCGGACAGATAGAGCGGCGCTATATTCTGCGGCCCACCCTGCCCACTATTCTCACCAGCTTCGCCCTCTCGGTCATCACCCTCTGGATGGGATCCATTGTTTTGGAAATAGTGTTCCGGTGGCCGGGCCTTGGGCGGATGCTCTTCAAAGCCATCGGGATGTTCGATACGCCGGTGATTGTGGGATCTGTGGTGATTTACGCCTATCTGCTCGCGGCCACGGTGTTTGTGCTGGATGTTGTGTATGCGATTATTGATCCCCGGGTGCGTGCGGGACAGAAGGAGGGCGGCCGATGAAGAATTTCCGCACAGGACTGAAGGAACTGCGCCGGTATCCCACTGCGCTTTTTGGCGGCGCCATCATCCTGACGTTGATCATAATTGCCGTCTACGCCGTTATCTACCTGCCGGTCGGCCGGGCCATTCAGCTGTGGCGTGCCGGGGAAGGGGTCTGGGCCAATAACCCGCGGAATGCCTCCCCCGTTCTGCTGAACTGGCTGCCGGGAAATAACTATCCGGAAACTGTTGTGGTCGCCTCCGATGACGCGGAGGCGGAGAAGAAGGTGGAACGGCACAGCGATAATTTTGCCGAAATTACGATCACCCTGCCTGTCGAGTACGATTATGACGGATTCCCGCGGGAGGTGCGGATCTTCTTCGAGAACCGGTACGAGAAGAGTCGACCACATGCTTCCCTCTCATTGGTCACGCCCGACGGCAGGGAGCTGGAGCTGAATGAGCTCTCTCCGGGTAAAAACAGCGTTTATGTGGTCTCCCAGGATGATGATCTCCAGGACAGATTGGGGGAGGGACCGAACGTTGGTCTGTTTCGCCGGCCCGACGTGGAGGAGGATACACCGCTGAAAGGCCAGTACACCCTCCGTGTGAAGGGGCTGGTGTTTGAGCCCGAGGGCGATATCAATGCCCGTGCGGTGGTTTACGGGCAGGTGGACGGGCTTGCGGGAACTGATCATAAACGACGCGATATCATGGTGGCTCTGCTGTGGGGGACGCCCGTTGCGCTGGCCTTTGGCGTTCTCGCCGCGCTTGGCTCGACTCTCTCCACCCTTGTCATTGCCGCCATCGGGGTGTGGTATGGCAAATGGGTGGATGCACTGATACAGCGGCTGACGGAACTGAATTCGATTCTGCCGGTTCTCCCCCTGCTTGTGCTGATCGGTATGCTTTACTCCCGCAGCATCTGGGTCATGCTCGGGGTGGTGATTGCCCTGGGGGTTTTCAGTCTGGGTATCAAAGTTTATCGGGCAATGCTGCTGCCCGCCCGGAATGCACCGTATATTGAGGCGGCCAGGGCATACGGGGCGGGAGATCTGCGCATCATATTCCGGTACCTCATTCCGCGGGTGCTTCCCGTTATCGTTCCACAGCTGGTAACCCTTATCCCGTCTTATGTCTTCCTGGAGGCGACCCTCGCCCTTCTCGGCCTGGGCGATCCGTTGCTGCCCACCTGGGGTAAGGTGCTTCAGGACGCGTTTCGGGAGGGTGCGCTGTCCAACGGTTATTATTACTGGGTGCTGGGTCCGGCCCTGCTTCTTATGTTCACAGGACTGGGATTTGCCATGGTGGGGTTTGCCATGGATCGCATATTCAACCCAAGGTTGAGAGGACGCTGAAATGACCCCTGAAACGCTTCTCAGGATTGAGGATCTGCATCTGCACTACCGGTCCCGCGAGGGAATAGTGCGGGCCGTGGATGGGGTCAGTATGGATCTCGCATCCGGGCGTGCGATGGCGGTCCTGGGGGAGTCCGGTTGCGGCAAGAGCTCTCTCACCCGGGCCATTCTGCGGCTGCTCCCGGAAAACGTTGAACGATACGACGGACGCATGATGATGGGGGGGCAGGATCTGATGTCACTGGGCGATGAACGGTTTCGGCGGCAGGTGCGCTGGATGCGGATCGCTCTGGTGGCGCAGGCGGCCATGAATGCCCTCAACCCGGTGGTCAGGGTGGGAAAACAGGTGGGTGAGCCGCTGCGCACTCATACGGACATGAGCCGTGGCGATGTAGAACGGCGGGTGAGGCAATCCTTCCGGGAGCTGGACGTGCCGGTGGATTTCCTGCAGCGATATCCGTTTGAACTCAGCGGTGGGATGAGACAGCGGGCGATAATTGCCATGGCTCTGGTGGCCGATCCGGACCTGATACTGCTGGACGAACCCACCAGTGCGCTGGATCTGCTGACCCAGGCGAATATAATGAATTCGCTCAAACGAATAAAAGAGGAGAGGAATACCGGATTTGTGTTCATCACCCACGATGTGGGTACGGCCAGCGAGCTCGCCGACGACGTCGCGGTTATGTATGCGGGCCAGATGGTGGAGGTCTGCTCGGCCGAAGAGTTCTTCTCACACCAGCTTCATCCCTATTCGGAGAAACTCATGGCCAGCGTCCCGCGGCTGGAGGGGGATTCGGAGCTGGAGTTTATTCCCGGCCGGCCCCCGAGCCTCTTCGATCCTCCGCCGGGATGCCGATTTGCGCCCCGGTGTGACCGGTGTTTTGAGAAATGCAAGGAGCCTCCTCCCGTCTTCACCGTGAGCGGCGGACGACGGGTGCGCTGCTGGTTGTTTGACGCCAAAGGTGAACGGGAACAGGAGGCAGTTGAC
>JBKHGK010000023.1:0-11878 GCA_046539705.1 Candidatus Brocadiia bacterium
GGGGACCTGATGCCGGGAAAGAAACCACAGAACCATAACCCAGCCCTCCGCGGACCGATGTTCTCCATCGACAGGTCTTTCTCTTCATTTCTTCTTCACTACATCTCCATTTTTTCTCCATTTCTTCTCTGTTTCCCCGCACTACCAACACCCGGGGTATCCGGAGTAACACATCAAAAGCGAGAAATTCCTCACCGAACGATTCCTTGACAACCCGGCCATTGGGTATTACGATGTATTACCCCCTCGCGGCGGTACTTCGCTGGGTCGCTCGAAATCATGTGTCAGTGACGGCACAGATGTCCGATTACACGCATATTCGCGCCTGGCGCGGACGCCGAAGCAGCTGTACCCGCACATTTCCCCAGCCGTCAGTGCGTCAGAGGTGAGAACCGACAAAGTGAAATGATCGGGTGTACCCGCTGGAAATAAACCCGAAAAGTCCTCCGGCGCAGGCGGAACCGCCGCTCAAATCCGGATGCGAATTTTCACACAGAACCCCGGACAACTTTTTTACGGGAGAATCTCAACCTATGTTTTTCACACGTAACGAACATCAACGCCAGTTCACGCTTATCGAACTTCTCGTGGTCATCTCCATCATCGCCATCCTGGCGGCCATGCTGATGCCGGCATTGTCCTCAGCACGTGAGGCGGCGCGACAGACATCCTGCACGAACAACCTCCGGCAGACAGGTATGGCGATGGCTTTGTACACGGATGGCTCGGATGGTTACTTCCCCAACGTCCACGGAGATAAAGACGAGGACTGTAGCTATGATGAACCCGTAAATAATCGACCGGAATGGTGGGAGATGCTGGAAGACTTTGACTTCGACCGGGAATATATGCTCTGTCCCGGTGATCCTCACACGGATGATACCGACGTGCAGAGCTACGTGATGAACGGCACGTTCGCATTCTGTAAACAAAGACACCGGGTACGCAGCGCGTCCCGAAAAATACTCGTCTCAGAACGGAGCGATGATGCCTTGGGTCATCAGGGGTATCCCGGGTGGAAAGAAAAGTCGAAATATGAAGATAAGATCAAACACGACCGACATGGCGAAGTATCGAACTACCTCTTTGTGGATGGGCATGTGGAGGACCATTCTTTCGAGGACACCGTGGGCGAGGAGGAGTCGGGCGATGGACATTGCAACGACAGCAACATGCATTACGTGCCCGCTTTTGCTGATTGAGCCCCGCAATCCGTCAAAGACCGTGTTTGATTCGTTTGCAGCCGGTTCGGTGGGAAACCGGACCGGTGTTATTCGGATTATCGTCTGCGCCGCGCACCGTACACAAACAGGCCAATTACCGCGGCGATGAACACCGACACCGCCCACGTAATCCCGGAGCTCGACATACTGGAGGACTCTTCGGACTGTTCCGCTTCCTCCATTTTGTATCCTTCCACCGTCTTTTCCTGTTTCTTCTTACTTCCCTTTTGTCCCTGATCTGTGTTCTGATCCCTCTCTGTCTTTCTCGTCTCCTCCGGGATTGATTGTTTACGGTCGCGCTGGGACGTATCCGACAATCGGGCCTTCTCTTTCATCCGGTTTTTTGCCTGCTGCGACAATTTTTGCTCGGTGGCCTGTTCGATGGCGGCCTTGAACCGGGCCACTTCTGCCGGCGCCATTACGCCGGGAATCGACAGGATGTTCACCACCATCTGATTCAACAATGGATTATTGCAGGTGTGATGGCAGCAGGCCACGCCCTCCGAGATCACCGATTTCGCATATTCAGCGGCAAGCCGCTGTTTTACTTTTTCCGACGCATCCCAGTATTCTTTCCGGACCGCTTCCAGCATCCGGGCGTTGATGGATTGGTATGACCACGGATTCTCGGCCCGGAAAAACTCCGTCATGCCGAGATCATACTTGTCCTCCACGTACACCTCATACGTCTGCTGCCACCGGGCGTCGTCCACCGCTTGCGGCACGGTCACCTGCCAGCCCCACATGTAATCGACAAAATTGGACATTTCCCGGGCGCCGGCGTAATTTTCTTTCTTCATCCCCTTAATCCACTTCGGATTCAGATATCGGGTGCGCAACTCGCGGCCGATGGTTTTTGTTGCCGACTCAACCTCGACCTTATTCGGATCGCGCTGCATGGTGACGATCGTATCGGGACCCTCGCCGCTGCGCGCCCTCACGGCGAGGGAAAGCCCGCCCAGATACTGAAACATATCATCGTTGTCCATCGTTCCATACACGTTTGAGGAAATGCTGTGCACGGCGACGTCGACATCGCTCAGATTCTCCTGCAACACCTTTTTCGCGGGTTGACCCCATTCCTCCCCTCCAAACGCGTACCCGACGCGATTCTCATACACTCCGGCAATATCTTCATCATCATCCCAGGTGCTTGATGCTCCGCTGACGGACGACACCCCGGTTCCGTATGATCCCGGTTTTTCGGAAAATATACGCATTTTCGCCATCCGGGCGGCCCGTTTCCGGTCCATTCCTTCTGATTCGAGTGCCTTTTGCTGGCGGCGGGTGTTCTGACGTACCAGATTTCTAATATCTTTCTGGACCATAGCCTTTCGCACCGCATCATCCAGAAATTTGATCATGCCGGGGAACATGTCGCGGTACAATCCCGAGGGATTGATGAGCACGTCAATCCGGGGGCGTCCCAGTTTCTTTCCCGGAATGACACGTGTTCCTTTCACGCGTCCCGCCTCGTCCCAGACCGGCCGCAGGCCGAGGAGGTAGAGAATCGTGCTCTCGTTCACACCCTCATTTCGCACAGTTTCCGTGGCCCACAGCACCATCGCCACTTTATTGGGGATCCGGCCTTTTTCCCGTCTTTTCTTCGCAATGATCTGTTTCGCCGCTTTCTTCCCCAGCGCCCACGCGCTCTTCGATGGGATTCTGCCGGGGTCAAAGCCGTAAAAGTTTTTGCCGGTCGGTATGGCACGCAGATTTCGGAGCGGATCGTTGCCCCCTCCCGCCGGAATATAATGTCCGTCCAGCCCGGCCATAAGGTTGTCGATTTCTCGCTGACCGGATTGAATGAGTTTTTCGCGCACTATGTCCGGTTCTGCGTTGGGATTGGCTCCCGTAATCGCGTCCGTCATTTCAACGAGCGGTTCTCCTGACGGACTGTTTCCGAATGTATGCAGGCCATACGGCATGAAGTTGCTCTTGAGATCGAGCAGGTAATGCTCGATTTTTTCCAGCGATTCCTCGGTTATCTTTTCGATGTCCAGGTCCCTGACAATTCCGGTCTTCGTGGCAAGCTTCGCGATACTCTGCAGCTTGATCTCGGCCGTATCGCTGTCCCGTTCCACGGCGCGGTTGTAATCGTTGATCAACTCGTACAGCCGGCTGTATTCCCTGTACAGCTCACCTTTGCGCAGCGGCGGCACCAGGTGATCAATCACCACTCCGCGCCCGCGTCGTTTGGCCTGTATACCTTCCCCAACGTCGTCGACAATATACGGATAGAGATTGGGTATGTCGGTGATCAACACCTCCGGCGGACAGGAAACGGACAGTCCGGCCTGTTTTCCCGGCAACCACTCATGTGTGGCGTGTGTTCCCAGATGAACCATGGCGTCCGCGTCGTAAACATGTTTCAGCCAGAGATACGCGGCGATATACTGATGATGCGGATACAGAGTGGGACTGTGGTAGAGCTTCATGTAGTCATCGCCCCAACCCCGCGCGGGCTCGGGCATGATCAGGACGTTTTTCAGACGTATTGCCGGAATGATGAACTTCCCGTCCTCCACCATAATATCACAGTCTTCCACCGGGCCCCACTGTTCCGTTACCTTTGATCGAAACTCGTCGGGGAGTTCCTGAAACCATTGTTTATACGTGTCCATCTCCAGTTTCACGGCGTTGCCCTGCTCCACTATTTCCTTCAGTTCCCCGGGAGCCCAGCTCCCCACATTGCGTCCGTAATCCAGGATTAACTCTTCCAACAACGTTTCGGTCAGCTGTCCCTCAGATTCCACCCGATATCCTTCCTCACGCATGCGTTTCAGTATCACTTCCAGACTCTGAAACACGTTCAGATAACTCGCGCCGATGTTCTGTTTGCCCTGATGGTGGTTGTAATACAGGATGGCTACTTTTTTCCTGGCGTTTTCCTCCTCACGCAGCTCAATCCATCGTGCGATTCGGGGAATGAGAAAATTCAGATTGTCCTGGATGATGTCGTTCTTGAAAAACGTCCGGTCCGAATCAGCCGCTTCCATCCGCACCTCGCCCGAAAGAGGAGTGGGTTCAATCAGACCACACATCTCGGGGTTGGCCACATTCCACATGACTTCCATACCGCCGATCCCAACGGGGCTCTTGCGCCACTGCGGGATGGTATCCTCGTATAAATCCATAGCGTTGAACACCGGAACATCCAATTTTTCAATCAGGCGGCGCAGATCCCCTCCAATCGGCGAACGCATTTTCAGGGCGAACGAGAGCAGAGCATCCACGCGACTGTCCCCTTCTTCGTTCGTCAAATATTTTTTTATTGGGCCGTCCGGGGGATATCCAAAACATGGCAAAACGTTGTATCCGGCGGCCTCCAGGCGTTTGATATACGCTGTCGTCGCCTCTTTTTTGCCGGTGTGCAGGGCGGCTTCGTAGATCAGAACCCCCAGTGTGGGCCGACCACTCTGCCACACGTCGTTGCTCAGTGCCCACCGCTGATATTCCGCGTATTCTTCAAAAATTCGGGACGATTCTGGATGACTGATTCCCATATCGGGGAAGGTGCGAGGCTCCTCATAATCCACCGATTGATCCAACGTCTCATCTGCGACGTATCGAATCATGTTCCGCACGTTTTGTGTGGTGGCGTTGCTGAAATATTTCTGCACCCGTTCGTCGAAAATGATTCCCGCCTTCTCAAGTTCCCTGTCGTTCCGGGAACTCAGAACAGCATAAACCGGTAAATTGTCGGTATTGATTTCTTCCAGTGCATGCTGGCGAAGATCCGGAATCATCACGTTGACAATCACCGCACCCGACCGCGCGATCTGTTCATCGACTTCTTCCGGATGTTCAGCGATGTCTTCCGGTGTGTAAAACTTGACCCCAATACCATCCGGCAAATTAATACCCTCCACCGCTTTGTGAACTTCATATGTGTTGTCACGACTCACCAGCAGGGTCACATCGCCGGCGGCAGAAACGGTGGTCTGCAACAATAAGATAAGCACCAGGATGGACGTGGGGAGAGCCCGGAACGTATTATTTATTCTGCTTTTCATTCTGTTGTCCCCGTATAGCGGTCAGAAGCGTATTGAGGGTCATTCGAGTCGCAGGGTCAGCCGTCTGTGAATTGACTTCCAGATAATCGTGTATGGTACCGATCTCGACTCCCAGAACATCATCGGCCAGGTGCCGGTGCACCATTTTCCCCGCTTTCTTTTCTTCGCCTGCCCGCCCGGCCGAAGCCTGATCCAGCGCAAAACTGCGTTCCACAAAACTCGCCACATCCGCCTGAAGCAGCATATTCACCAGTGCATCGGCCACTTCTCCGCTTTCAATCGACGGCGATTCGGCGGCCACCCGGCGCGCCAGGCCGGATACGGAATAATTGCGTTCCCGCAGACGTCGAAAAATGTTGCGATCAGCGCGGATGTAATTCTGCCGATACACGGCTTTCTTCACCCCTTCATGCACGGCCCGTGCGATGAGTTCGCCCATTTTGCAATGCCCACCGGTATTGTCAATGCGCTCACCCGCCCCACCAACGACCAGCACGTTGTCGGTCCCCGTGCCCGTTGCCTGATAGCGTCGGGGCTGACTGGCGCTCCGGATATCCATATCCTGCAGAGCCGCCGTTTTGGCTTCCGTGGCGGTGATGGTCGCCCGCGCTCGTGCCCGGCGCGACAGAGCCATGTTGGGCAGCACAACGACATTGATTGTGCCCGGCTCGTAATATTCCCCCACATCCCGCGACATTCGCATGGCATTTGACTCCACCCCGGCGGTCACCACGGCATAGACTTTCATGTCCCGATAACTCCGTTCCACCAGCGCCAGATTATCCATGTCCGCGCCCGTGAACAGCAGACTGGCCGTCTTCTTTGGGAGATCGAGAACCGAGTAGACGTGTGAGCGAAACCTGTTGATCCCCACACGGTGCGCCATACCCCAGCATGGTGGCGGCATATAATGATTCCCGACGTACTGTATCTTTTTCCGTTCCCCTTCCAGTGTCGAGGTAACTTCGACCGGCCGGTTGAAGTTCACCAGAAACGTTTTGTGCACAAAATCGTAGATTCGGCTGCGGTTGACCTCGGCTTTCTCGACATAGGGCAGATCAATCTCAACCGGGCGACTCCCCAGCTTTTTTTCCTCGCGCACCATATGTGTGTCGTCGAGAAACTTTTCAGGATACATGCGCGCGGCCAGCCATTTGACGAAATAGCCGGTGTTGGTGGACGCCCGACAGGTGAGGAAAGAGGGAAAATACACCACCCGCCCATTTTCCACCGCGTCCACCGACTCCCATCCGGAGCGCCCGAAGTATTTTTCCGCAACGGGCCTGTCCCCTTCACAGCCGTAGACAAACTGTGGATTGAACGCCCTCCATTGATCCTTGCTCACGGGCACGACGCTACCTTCATCCTGGAACTGCGGGGGAATGCCCCCGGCCGCACGTATCACGTCGTTCATGAATGAGTCCCGACCGGGCGTCATGACACGATCCCGACCCATCAGTCGCATGGCCCTTTTGCGTTCGGACTGTGGAATGCTCTCCACTTTTTGCCGTATGAACTCAAGATCAGATTCAATCCGTCGCACGATCTTCTGCGCTTCGGTGCGTCGGTTAAACACTCGTCCGATGAACTGAATGTCATCCAGGCTGTCCTCCAGCGAATCCGTCTTCAGAGTCATCATCGGCACATCGGTCGAGTCAAAGGCCTCAATCACATCTTTCTGCAGTTCCGAAACCACAATCAGGTCCGGATCAAGCGCCTTCACCCGGTCGACTGATACCGTGAGAAAACCACCGATGATCGGCACATCATCAATTCCTTCCTGATGAGTTGTATGGTAAGTGACACCTTTCACCCGTTTCCCCAGCCCCAGTTCAAACAGCACCTCTGTTACGGAAGGCACAGCGGAAACGATACGCTGCGGACGCTTTTTCAGGGTGATCTGGCGCCCGGCGTCGTCCCGAACCGAGATAGGATAGGGATCTTCAGCCAGAGCCGGCTGAATGCTGCCACAGAGCGCTGTCAGCACTGTGACACATATGAGCGTGACGATCAGTAAATACCTTTTTCCAGCATAATATCTCATAGACTGTCGTGCTCCTGAGTGGGTCTGGAAGGCCGTATTAATGCTTATCGACTTTGTCCTTCCCCGACATCCGGCACATAAACCACGGTGCCATCGTCCAACCTGTATGCGGTGCCGAGTCGTTCACCCGTACCGCCGGCTTCCTGGCGGGTGACGCGCTGCATTTCAACCTTTTCCCCTTTTTTCTTGACAATCTCCAGCTCACCGTCTGGCTTCTGTTTGGTGATCGTCATGTTGGACTCCTCGCTCATCAGGTCCTGCAGGTGATACGCCGAAAACAGTGAAACAAGAAGTCCCACGATAAACACCAGCCCCACATCGAAGAGATTGGCCACGCCGGAGAGCGGATCGTGCTCGGTCTCAGCAGTGCGGCGGGCTTCATTCGTGCCGGTGTACTGTCGTTTTTTCCGGAAATATTTCATGATGCCGCTCCTTTTCCTCCTTCGCCTGCCATGATTTCCGTCAACAGCTCCATCTTGCGGATATCGTCCTCCACCCAGCGTCGTTTGATGGTGTAGAAAAAGAACGCGAGCAATCCAACGCCCAGTCCCACCACCGTCGTCGTGAACGCGATCACCAGATCCGATGTCAGCGTCGACATATCCCCCTGCCCCAGCGCCGCGAGACCGGTCCCCATGGGAATGAGCGTGCCGATCAATCCGCACCCGGGTGCCACCCGCACCAGCAGCATCAGGTGATCAAGCGCTTTTTCTATATTACTGGTGTGAGTTTGCAATACATTTTCCACACGTATCGGTTCGGCGTTCCCGTTGTCGAGCATGTGCGCTAATTGCTCTTCATAAGCTCGAGCCGGCGCCGCCATGACCGATTTTCGCCGATCCGGGTCATCAAGCAGATCGGGCAGTTCTCGGTCATCGTATTCCGGGAGACGTGCTCGATGGAGCCATTCCGCGAAGAAACCGCCCGAATATACGATCATCCCCACCACCATGAGAGCCAGGATGAGAAGTACGGGGTAGAAAAGCGAGGAGGAGACCAGATAGATGAACGTCTTCAGGTAGGCGACAAAATGCATGTTAGACTTCCTTCATACGTTTGTAGGAACACGCAAAACCGGCCAGCAGCAGTATCACACTGGCGGCATAGAAAATCGTTCTTCCCGTGATGCCAACCGTCTGCGTGCCGGTGCCCGCATTCGCCGCCAGCCGATAGATCTCCTCAAGCGACTGGAAATGCGGAGCCATGCAGATGGTCAGGATGAAAAAGGCCGCGATCCCCAGCATCGTGCCGCCCAGCAGGCTGTGCGCGTCCATGTCGCGACGCCGTAAATACAGCCCGCCCAGCATGGCGGCCGCGAGGGTTATCAGGGAAAACACCCCGAATCCCAGCCCAACTACCACCCACGTGCTACCAGGAATGACGGTCGTCAGAATGGAAGAACTCAGAAAGACAACGGTCAGACATACCGGACATGGAACGACGAGCAGCAGCCATGCCCGAGAACTCCCGTGCTGTTCAGGATTGGGTCGTCGCCGCAATAAAAGGATGGCCCAGATCAGCATGAATACAGCCATGATGAAATGGACATACATCCCCCCCTTCATCAGCGGCACGATGGTGGAGAGTACCGCATCGGACATAACATATTTCAGAACGAATCCGGCGCCCATGAATATCAGAAGATACGTCATCGCATGGCCGCCGGCCAGACTCCATTTGCGCCATACGCTGTCGGTCTGATTCCAATAAAAGGAGAACCCAAAACCGTTCTTAACGGCGAAAACGCCCAGGGACAGAATCAGTCCCAGGACCAGCGTTTGATATTCCATAATCTCCAGCCCCAGCGTTTCCTGTTCAGCAAACAGAAAGGCGGTGGAGGCATCTGCGGATGCCTCCACTCTCGGCCCACTGCTTTAGAAACTGTACGATGCGCTCAGAAAGACCGAGCGACCGGGCATGGGATAGCCCTTGACGTAGGAATAATCCCTGTCGAGAAGATTGCGGACGTCCAGCTTGAGCCGAAGCCCGTCGTTATCCTCAGTCTCGAAGAAACTTTTCCAGAGGGAAAGGTTGGTAACCGTAAAACCACCTTTTTCCACGATTTCCCCCGTCCCGGTCTCCCAGTTACGAACATCCTGTGGACCGGAATAGGTGAAATCAAGCTTCGCACCAGCCCCGTATATCCCGTCCACCTCTACCCCCCAGGAGGCGCGAAAGTCGGAGGTATACAGCAGATCACGATGTTTCTCGTGATCCCGCATGACCGGTAGATAAACGGCACTGACGTAGGGCTTGAACTCACTGTCCCATTCCAGCTGGGAACCCAGACGATAATCGGCTCTGCCCTCGATTCCCTGGATAGTGGCGTCACCGAGGTTCTCCCAGGTCTGGTCACCACCGGCCGTTGTGGCCGTCTCGATCTTGTCGTCGTAAGCGGTGTAAAAACCGGTCAGGGATGAACTGAGGTACCCCGGGTCCCAGTCCGCACCGATCTCATAGGTCCGGCTGCTTTCGGGATCAAGATCGGAATTGCCCACGTAACGGTCCGTGAACGTCATACCTCCCCCGCTATACGACGACGTAAAGTCGGCCGCAAGCTCCTGTGCGGTGGGCATTTTGAACGCTTCCCCATAATTCGCCCTCACGCGCAGAGAGTCGGTCAGCCGGTAGGCAGCCCCCGCGTTGGTCGAAAGGTTATCGTCCCGTTCGCTGCCGCCCTGTCCTCTTTTTACATCCACCCGGTACCAGTCATAGCGCAAACCACCCGACAGGGTAAGCCTGTCGTCCAGCAGGTGTCTGCGGCCCATGAGGAAGGCGGCCGGGTTGTCATACTCGGATTTCTCCGGCTGCATAGTGCTTTCCGTCTCATAATTCACCCAGTCCAGGCCGGCCGTGAGCAGCGAGTGTTCGGGCCGGTAGGACAGCTGCAGTTGAGCCCCCTCGCGATCCACCTTATTCTTAGAGTACTCAGGTCTCCATTCATCCTCATCCTTACCGGTGAAATACCGTCCCTTCCACGACACAAGGCCGTCCTCCGTTTCCCCACTGTAGATCAGATCAGCGGTCCAGTTCATGCTGTCCTTCTCGGCGTTTTTATCCACCTGGCTGAAATATCCCGGATCACCGATATCGCTGCCGTCATAGCGGCTGTAAATCACCCCGATACGGTTATTGGGCGCAAACTCGTAGCCCACGTTCAGGCTGGAGTAGTCCTTCCGGTCGAAACCCGTATTTTTGTACTCGTCGCCGGATCCGGTGTCGTAGTCGCCGGCCTTTTCCCGTGTGAACGAGCCGGAAAAATCAAGACCGCCGAGCTCTCCGGACACTCCAAGAGTCCCCTCTGCCGTGTCAGAGCTGCCGTAGCGCCCTTTGACAGATGGGGAGGGACGGCCTTCGCCCTCTCGGGTTATTACATTTATAACCCCTCCCATGGCCGCGGAGCCATACTGGACCGAAGCCGGGCCCCGGATCACTTCCACCCGCTCGATATTTTCGGTCATAATTTTGGCCAGGTTACCCGTGCCTGCGCGCCGGCCGTCCATCAGCACAAGCACACGGCTGTTCAGATCATTGCCGTGGGAGTCGGTCCGAAAACCTCTGATCCCGACTGAGGTAAGAGCGCCTGGGTACTGCTGGATATGCCCCACGCCTTCTTCCGCCATCAGCTCGCCCAGATCGTCGGCGCCAGAGCGCTCCAGATCCGCCGAATCAATCACCTGCACATCGGCGGTCACGTCCGAGGCCAGTTCCTCGACCCGTCCCGCCGTCACCACCATCTCATCAAGTGCGTATTCCTCGCGCTCGGCGGAGTCCGAGGTCTCCTGTGCCTCCTCGGCCCGGGCGAAGCTCATGCCACAAACCACCGACAAACCGACGACAACCGACAGAAATTTTCTGCAGAACATCGTGTACCTCCTTCTCCCTCGAGAAGTAAAAGAAACAGAAATGCTCTGCCCGAGGTATCCTGGCTCGGCCCATGTCTGCTCACTGTCGCCTTCCCGGCCCCTCACGGAACCAGTGACACTTCGACAGGTCTGATGGACCACACAGTTGCGGGGCAGCGGGAGATTCTCACTCCCTTCCCTCCATGCAGAGCAACACGTATTGTCAGGTGGGCAACGAAAAAAGCCCCGGCTTCCACAATGGGAAACCGGGGCTACCGTTTTCAGCCGGCCGGTACATACTGTTTCTGCGTCCGCACCTCGTTGCCCGAAGGTGCATGGACGTCTTACCAGTGCGAGCAGGTCTTCTGGCTTCCGGTGATCGCTACTTGCCCGGCCTTCCCGTCATGCCGTTCATTGCCAGAAGGCAACACGGCCGACAGTGACCATCTCTCGAAAAGCGTTCACAACCGGTTACAGCGGCGGGTCCGCGACGGATTTTCACCGTCTTCCCTTCTCCCGACAGTGCCGGGATTCCACTCGCCAGCCGGGAAGTATAGCGAACGAACAAAAAACAATCAAACACAAAAGCCAAAAATCCTGATGTGTCTTTTCGATCCAGCCAGTGGCCTCCCGCACAGATCCCCCACAGCGAAGCAAACCGGCACAGAACAGAACAATGAGGCCGGGAGGTATAGCCCGTATATTTCACGAGTCGTCAGTGCGCCATATATAAGAACAGACAGGGGCGCT
>JBKHGK010000024.1:0-11512 GCA_046539705.1 Candidatus Brocadiia bacterium
TGTGTTTCCTCTCAAGCGTCCCGTCGGGACGCATTTTCTTTGTGGTAGTCCTTTTTACCCCCGAACTCCGGCGGCTGAAGCCGCCTCCGCACGGGGCTACGCTCTCAAGCACTCCTGTGGAGTGCTGAACAGCCTGGAAGAGCCCAACCATTGCGAGTTATAGATTCCGCGGGAGATGGGTATGTTTTCTGGCTCCAAGTGTGGGAATAATTGACGGCAGGGCAACCGGGAAGGTTGTGGTTATACATTCATGGATAACCCTATCATCATACTCACGGTCACGGCAACGGGGCTTTATCTGCTGGTTTTTGCGGCACATGCACTGAGGCACCGTGCAGGTCTGGGGCCGTTTTATGCGCTGCTGGGGGCTCTGACCGCGATAATGGCCTGGGTGACCGATGCCGGGGTGGTGGTGGAAGTGGGCCAGTTGACGTTCGTGGTGGGATCGACGGTTTTTTACACCTCTCTGCTTGTGGGGGTGTTTGTGGTGTATGTGTTTGACGGCCCCCGTGCGGCGCGGATTGCCATCTTGACCGTGGCCGGGGTGTCCGCCCTCACTCCCGCCATTGCGGCCACACTTCATGCTCATCTGGGGGCATCCAGTGAGATTCTGGCGGCCGTGCCGGAGCCCGGCCTGCGTATTAATCTCGCCTCAGTGCTTACCACGATTGTGGATATGGTTTTCCTGGCCATTGCCTGGGAATTTCTGGGGGCGGGAAAACTGAAGCTGCCCGTCTTCATCCGGACTTTCCTGACGCTGTTGGGGGTGATGTGGCTGGACGTGGTGATTTTTGCAACGGGGGCATTTGCGGGGACCCCGGACTACCTGAACATTATGGGGGCCACATTGATAACGCGTCTGGTCTGCGCGTCGTTCGTCTGGCCATTTCTGTATATTTATCTGAACTGGGAAAACAGCCAATCAGAGGACGGAATCGAGGAGAGAGCCGTTTTCGCCATTCTTCACAGGGTGGAAGAGGTGGAGGAGGAGCTCGGCCGGGCGCAGAAGGAAATAGAACGTCGGAAAAAAGCGGAGGCGGAAAAGCAACAGGTTATCGAGAAGTTGCAGAAAACGCTGAAGCGTGTGCAGCGACTGGAGGGGTTGCTGCCCGTGTGTTCTGGATGCAACCGGATCAGAGTGGAGCAGGAGGAAACGGAAGATCCGGATAAGTGGATCTCTCTGGAAGAATATGTCCGCGATGAGACGACCGTTGAGATTTCGCACGGCATGTGTCCCAGTTGTTTGAAGCGGCTCTATCCTGAGATGGCGGATAAGATATTGGGGCAGAAGGGTGATAACTCGGATGACAAATGAGAAAGTGGGTGATCCCGTTATCGGCAGAGGCCGGTCACTGTTCCGAATCGGGGAACTGCATATTCCAGAGGCGTGAGTAGTGTGAGTCATTCTGTAGCAGCTCATCCGGAGATCCGGTTTCTATTATCTTCCCATTGTGGAGCACCGCCACAGAGTCGGCGAAGGTGGTGGTGCTGAGCCGGTGCGCGATAATGATGGTTGTGCGCCCCTCCGCCGCCCGTTCAAGAGCCTCCTGGATGATCATCTCGGTCTCGGTGTCGACCGAGGAGGTGGCTTCGTCCAGCACCAGGATGGCGGGATCTTTGAGGAGCGCCCGGGCGATCGATACTCGCTGTTTCTGGCCCACCGACAGCTTAACTCCGCGCTCTCCGACCACGGAATCGAGACCGTCGGGTAGATCATCGATAAAGTCCTGGGCGCCGGCCATCTGCGCGGCCCTGATCACTTCCGAGTCACTGGCGCCGGGTCGGGCGTAGGCTATGTTGTCCCGGATGGAAGAGTTGAACAGGAACGGCTCCTGCAGAACCACTCCTATATGGCGGCGCAGTGCGGCGGGATCGTATTGGCGGGCGTCGACTCCATCGATGTGGACCGTTCCGGCATCCGGATCATAAAACCTCGACACCAGATCCACCAGCGTGGTTTTGCCAACACCGCTGCGTCCCACCAGGGCCAGTGTCTCACCCGGATCAACGGTGAGTCTGAGGTCCCGAAGCACTGTTTCCTGGTCATAACTGAACGTGACGCTGTCAAAGTTGATCCGCCCGTCAAGCCTGTCGGTGGAGGCCGGTTCGGCCGGCACCGGGAGCTTCTCCTGGGTGTTCAGGAACTCAAAAACTCGGTCGCCGGCGGCCAGCCCCCGGGGCAGCTCATGCCCGAAAAGGAAACCGAGACGTCGTATAGGCATATAGAAGAACCCGAGATACATCACGAACTCCACCAGCTGTCCGACCGATACGTTGCCATCGATCGCCAGGTGGCCGCCGAAAAAGATAACCAGCAGGGTTCCCGCGGCGCCGAAGACCATGATGAGGGGGCGGAAGGTGCTGAACCCGAAAATGGCGCGCATCCGTGCGTCAAAATAATCCTGGGCCCGACGGTCGAACCGCTCCCGTTCGTCTTGTTCACTGGCGAAAGCTTTGACAATCCGCACGCCTGAAATGCGCTCCTGGAGGAAAGTATTGAGGTGGGCTGTTTTCTCGCGAACATCGCGGAACAGTCCGTGAAATTTACGGGCGAACAGGACGATGGTGAGGACGAGAAGCGGAATGGGGATCAGAGTGAGTGCGGCAAGACGCGCATCGCTGAGGAACAGGATTGTGGCAACCCCCACCAGGATCAGGATGCTGCTCAGGAGGTTCTCCAGGGTATGGACTATCAGATTTTCCACCGCTTCGGCGTCGTTGACAACCCGTGACATTATCTCGCCGGTGGGCTGGTTCTCGTAGAAGGTGAGGGAGAGGTTCTGGAGATGCTCGTAGAGATCGGTTCGCAGCTTTTTGATCACCTGCTGTCCCAGTCTGTGCCGGAGATAGGATCCAGCGAACTGAAGAATCGCGCCACCGAGTATCACTCCGAGGAAGGCCAGAGCTATAAGATTGAGAACGTGCAGGTCGCCCTGCGGTATGGCATCGTCCAGCAGTATCCGGATCAGGCGCGGTCGGACCAGTTCCAGGGCGGTCGTGGTGATGGTCATCAGGAATACGACAGCGGCTATCCACCAGTGGGGGAGGAGGTAGGAGAATAGTTTCAACGTGGACCCGATAAGCTCCAGTTTGGGCTTGTCGGATTTCTCAACCCGGCCCATTTTGCCGTGTCGGTGTCCACGCATGGCGTTCCCCTAATCCTCGATAAGAATTGTAAGAACGCCGCTCTCCTCGAAGTTAACGCGCACCTGATGGTACTTCCCGGCGCTGTCCACGTTCACGACTTCCCCCTGTCCGTACCCCTCATGCTGGACTGTCGCGCCGGCGGATATGTCCTCACCGTCCCCAATAACCTGCAGTGGAGAGCCGCCGGTGGAGGGTGCACTTTTTCCCGATTGTGCCCCTGCGGACCGGTCTTTAGATGTGCGGGAGCGACGGGGGCGACGTTTTTTGCGCCGCGCCTTTTTCACCTCGTTGCGGAACAGCCCCGCACCGGCAGACTGTGACTGTGTACGCACCCGCTGGACGCCGTCCTCCGGCAGTTCGTCGAGGAACCGGGAGGGAGACATCGGTCTGCTTCGCCCGTGCATATATCGGGAACCGCAATGGGTTATATACAGACGGTCCCGGGCACGGGTCATGCCAACGTGGAACAGGCGCCTCTCTTCCTCCAGAGCGATGTCCCCGTCTCCATGAGCATTGTCCTCAAGTGCCCGCTGGTGCGGCAGAATATCCTCTTCGAGCCCGCTTATGAATACGACGTCGAACTCCAATCCTTTGGCCGAATGAAGCGTCATGAGCGAGACGGCATCGGCTCGGGGATTCCAGCCATCGATATCGCTCATCAGGGCGGTGTCTTCCATAAAATCAATCAGGCTTCCGTCGGGATTGTCCGAATCGTACTGATCGGCGAATCCCACAAACTGGTCGAGTACTTCGCGGACATCATCCCGTTCATCCTCGTTCGCTGAACTTATGTAATCGATCTCCTGGATCAGGTTTTTGATAAACGTCCTGATCGAATCCTGATCCAGTTCTCTGAGACGATCGTAGACGCGGCGGAACTTCTGGACGGCGCCTCTGGCCCGGGTGGGGAGCCGCGACATCAGGTCCTCCTTCCGTACGGCGCGGCCGAGGGACAGGCCGGCGGATTGCGCAAGGTTGTTGATCCGTTCGAGGGTCTTTTTGCCGATTCCCCGCGATGGGACGTTGACGATCCGGCGGAAAGCCTCGTCGTCGTCCGGGTTGATGATAAGACGCAGATAGGCCCGGAGGTCCTTCACGGCCTTCCGGTCAAAAAAACCAACCGTATCAACCACCTGATAGGGGATGGGACCGTTGACGAGCTCTTTCTCAAGCTGGAAGGCCTGGTATTTTGTACGGTATAAAACCGCGATTTCGCCGGGTTTGACCCCCTTGTTCCGTAGCTCGGCCAGGCGTTCCTTGATCCACCTTGCCTCCGCCCGTCCGTCGGGAAACTGCTGAACCCGTACCGGTGGACCACCATCCCGCTGCGTCCACAGGGCCTTCTCATGTCTCATGCGGTTGTGCTGTATGCAATATGAGGCGGCGTTCAGGATGTTGCTGCTGGACCTGTAATTCTGTTCCAGCAGTATAACCTCCGCGTCGGGAAAATCCTCTTCAAACTCCATGATGTTTTCTATCCGTGCGCCCCGCCAGGTATAGATCATCTGATCGGGATCGCCCACCGCCGTGATGTTGTGGTGTTTCCCCTGAAGACCTTTTGCAATGAGGTGCTGGGGGAGGTTGGTGTCCTGATACTCATCCACCAGAACATGATGATACCGGTCCTGATAGTGTCGCAGCACCTCCGGGGCCTCACTGAAAAGCTGAACCGTTTTGACCAGCAGATCATCGAAATCAAGTGCGTTATTGGCTTTCAGCTGTTCCTCGTAGCGCCGGTATACCTCAGCGGCCTTCTCCTCTTCGTGTCCGACGGCTTCGAGCATAGCTCTGGAGGGAGGAAGGACTTCATCTTTCCACGCGCTGATATCGTCCAGCAGTCCGGCGGGTGTATACGTCTCCCGGTCCAGATCCATATCGTTGCGTATCTGCCGGGCCACTCTTCGTGAATCTGAGGTGTCATAAATGCTGAAAGAGGGGTCCAGGCCGATCTTCTGCGCATTGCGGCGCAGAATTCGGGCACAGAGGGAGTGAAAGGTGCTCACGGTCACGCTTTCACCGGCCAGTCTCTCAACCCTCAGGCGCATTTCGTCCGCGGCTTTGTTGGTGAAAGTTATACCGATGATTCTCTCCGGAGGGACGTCCTCCTCAACGAGATAAGCGATTCGACGGGTGATCACACGCGTTTTCCCGCTGCCCGCGCCGGCAACGACCAGCAGCGGCCCCTCTCCGTAGGTGACGGCACGGCGCTGCGGTTCGGTGAGTTCATCCAGTATAGAACTGGAACGGCTGTCTGCCATGAAAATACCCCGGGGTAAAATGAACGGTAGGCCGAAAAGATATGTTATGGTACGGCGGTCACGACCAGGGTGTCAAGAAAGGAGGTGGAGTGGATCTGTTGCATGGTTTGCATAAGGGCGCAGAGCCGGCTAATATGCGCAGTTGTGCCCGGCAGCTGTGAGACGCTTACGTCTTTATTAATCGAATCAAATCAGAGTGAGTAGAAGGTAAATCGTTCATGTTTACCTTTCCTGCTAGCGGGCTCGATTTGATGGAGCGGAGACCATGTCATACAGAACATTGATTGTTGACGACGAGAAGAACATACGCCTCACCCTCAGGGACATCCTTGATGCCATGGAGGATATGGAAGTCGAAGCGGTGTCAAGTGGGGAGGAAGCGCTGAAGCATATCGAGAATGAAGACTATGATGTGGTACTCATGGACCAGCGATTACCGAAGATGCAGGGGCTGGAACTTCTGAGGAGGACTATCGGACTGCGCCCGGACGCTAAGATTATCATTGTCACAGCTCATGGGACGATTGAATCTGCTGTGGAGGCAATGAAGCTGGGGGCAGCAGATTTTATACAGAAGCCCATTTCTCCCGAGCACATCAGGGAGGTTGTTTCAGATGTCCTGGGCCGGAACACCGAAGAGGATGAGGAGCCGGGGGATTATTCGGCAGCCCTTGAGCTTGCCAGACAGAATATCGAGGAGGGCTGTCTTGATTCTGCACTCGAGCAGGCTGTCAGAGCCACATCGATTGATTCCTCACGGCCTGAGGGCCATAACATCGTCGGGGTAATTCACGAGATGAAGGAAGAGCAGGACGATGCGCGGCGGGCATATCGCATGGCCATATCGGTGGATCCGAGCTATCAGTCCGCACGAAACAACCTTCACCGGCTGACAGGCTGGGAACCGGAGCAAAAAATGCAGTTCGGACAGGATGAGAGGGGGGACGAAGAGAGTGGATAAGAGCCAGCAGAAACGGCTGCCCGGCGCTCGGAGCGTCGCATCACAATATCTCTAACCCGTATATTTCACGAGTCGTCAGTGCGCCATCTGTGAGAACAGACAAAGGTGCTCGTCCCGCCGCCGCGGGACACCGCAACTGCAGGCTGTTCTTATCGCGCGGATGCGGGAGCGTGCTGACGGCTCGGTCGGAGACCAAATGATCGCCGCGGTCTTGACACCACTACAGCTCCTCCTGCAGCGTCCGGATGTTGTCGTCCGATCCGACGACGACCAGGATGTCTCCTTCGCCGATGATATCGGTGCTGGCGGGCAGATCATTCAGATGTACCGAGGTCTGTTCCATTCCCGTCTCCGTTTGCTCCGTTTCGCGCGATTTAATGGCGACCACATTCAGACCATAGGTGTTTCGCAGGTCCAGTTGCTGCAAGGATTTGCCGGCAAATTTCTCGGGCGCGGTTACTTCTGCCAGGGAATGGTCGGCCGTGATTGAAGTTATGCGCTGCAGTCCCGGCTGGATGAGGTTTTCGGCGACCCTGTTGGCCATCTCTTTCTCAAGGCTCACTATCCGGGTGACCCCCATTGCCTGCAGGATTTCCGCCTGGTTCTGGTCGATCGCGCGGACGATTATACTGTCCGCACCATGTTTCAGGAGTTCGGCAGTCACCAGCAGGCTGGATTCGATATTGCGCCCTATGGCAACGATTGCCAGGTCGACGTCCTCCAGGTTCAGTTGACTGACCGCATGATCATTGGTTGCATCCATACATATGGCGCGCGACACCAGAGGATCCAGCTCTTCCACTCTGTCGGGCTTGGTATCGACTGCCAGAACGTGAGACCCGAGCTCTGCCAGGCGGCGAGCGAGGTCTCCACCAAATCGGCCCAGGCCAAACACGGCCACGTTATTGATTTTTGCCTGAGATCGCGTATTCTGCATTCTGTTCTCTAAGTTAGAAGCGGCTGAGTTTTGATTTTGAATAGAGGTTACGGTACCATTATTTGCCTCTTCCATCAAGCTGCATCCCCCACACGTGTTGTCGGCGGGAGATGCGGTGGGGCCAGGTAACTTGTGTTTTTTTACGATCCAAAAACGCATATCGATGCAAGGCCGCCTGTAATTGAGTTTGTGAGATATTTGGGATTGGTCCTCTGATAGAGAGAGCGTACATGGACTACTGGCGTAAAATTGACTGGAAAGCGGTTTTGCTGGGTCATCCAGCGCGGACCGCTCTCCTGAGCTTCGGGGCGGTTATTCTGATCGGCGCCGTTCTTCTATCTCTGCCCGTGAGCAGCGCGGATGGGGTGTGGACACATCCGATCGACTCCCTTTTTACCGCCACCAGTGCAGTCTGTGTTACCGGCCTTATTGTGAAGGATACGCCGGTCTACTGGTCGACCTTTGGGGAGGTGATCATTCTGGCGCTCATCCAGATCGGCGGGTTGGGGATTATGACCATTGGCGCCTTTCTGGTTGTAATGATCCGACACCGGCTTTCCCTGGGATTCCGGGACATGATGATGAATATGCGGGAGGTTGAGCACGAGGACATCTGGTCACTGATCCGCTTCATCTGCATCTTCACCCTGATTGCAGAGGTCCTGGGTGCGGCCGTGTTGTACTACGGGTGGAGCGGGCATTTTGAAAGCACGGGTCGGGCGCTGTACGTCAGCGTGTTCCATTCAATCAGCGCCTTTTGCAACGCCGGTTTCAGCCTCTATAGCGATAGCCTGGAGCGTTATGTGGGGTCGCCGATCATAACCTTCGCCATATCTGCTCTGATCGTGTTGGGGGGGATCGGCTTTGTTGTTATCAGGGATATCCGCAATTTTGTCGTATGGTTGCTTTTTGACCGGACGGGAAAAACTCCGGAGTTGAAGCCCCACAGCAAGCTGGCCCTGTTGCTGACCGCAATACTTATAGTGGCTGGATACGTGCTACTGCTCGCATCGGGGCAGGGCAGGTTTATGCAGGAGCTGTCAGGTTCGGAGAGATCCCTGGCGGCGTTTTTCCAATCGGTGACTCCCCGCACGGCCGGGTTTAACACCCTCCCGCTGAGTCCGACCGGCATAACGGGTGCCACGGCCTTTCTGCTCATTGTGTTGATGTTCATCGGAGGATCCCCGGGGGGGACGGCCGGAGGTATCAAAACCACCACTCTGGGCGTCATGGTTGCCAGCGCCATTGCCACTTTGAAAGGGCGTCCCCGTGCGGAGATGTTTCATCATTCGGTCCGAACCGAAACCGTGCACCGGGTTTCCTGCATCCTCCTTCTTTCAACTCTGGCCCTGGCCACCGGCGTCCTGCTGCTTTTGATGACCGAGCCGGGGGCAGGATTTCTCAACGTGCTATTTGAGGCAACGAGCGCCTTTGGGACGGTGGGTCTGAGTCTCGGGCTCACGCCGGAGCTATCCCCTGCGGGGCGGATCATTATTACCGTGCTCATGTACGTCGGTCGTCTCGGCCCGGTTACCGTGGTGATGGGTATGGCTCAGATCAAAGATACTGCCCCCTACAGCTATCCGAGGACCAACATCATTGTTGGGTGATGCTGCCCGCCAGGTACTTGATGAGCCCTCGCAACCACGCACTCAGCTTTTTCTCTCTGGCTTTGAACATTAACACCGGGCCGGGGGCCTCATTCGTTATCTGATCAGCATTACGCCCAAACAAAAAGCGGTTGAATACCCATTCCCGACCCGGCCCAACGAGGATGAGGTCGGTCTCTTCGGCCAGATTCACAATACCCCGGACAACATTGTCGTCCTGAAGTATTCTGGTGGTTGATCCGGGGCCCAGTTGTTCGGCCGCACGCGACAGCCGTTCCTCAACTTCCTCTCTACTGCGGTCGGAGTCAGGGGGCATGACGTGGACCAGCGATGTTTTCACGGGCCACTGCCACAGAAAGCTTTTCGCGAACTGTAAGCGAGCTTCATTAACCCCGCCGCCAGCCGGCAGGATGAGCCGGTTCACATCGGTAATATCGCCACGGTACTTGAGTACGGCGGTGTCGCAATCCGCCTCGTGAAGAACCCTGTTGACGACGCGGCTTTTTCTCACCGCTATGGGGGTTACGCGTCCGAACCAGCCCATGATTATCAATCCGGCATCGATGTCCTTCGCCCGTCCAATGATGGCGTCGGGAATAGACCGGGCCGTCACGGCCATGGGTTTGGCCACCCGGCCCAGCCTGTTCGCAAGGTGCGTCATATCCATCACCAGCTGGGAGCTCTCTCGCCACTGTTCCGCTCTGTCGGGAAACGGTGCGCTGGTGGTGACACTCATGATATGCAGCACGGTCGAGGTATCAGTAAGCCTGCAGGCCAGTTTCACCAGCTGATCTGCCGTCTCCGGGTTGGAAATGCTGACGAGGACGTGATCATAGTGTCGTCCTGCACCTTTTGTGGCTTTCTTTTCGGGTTCGCCGGCGGCGTGTTCGGTCATTAGTTGTTCCCCACACAATTAAAAGGAGGGCAAGGAGAATAATGGTAAGGATTTACCGGCGTTCTGGCAAGGCAAATCGCACGGTGTGGGGGAGTCGCCGAATTCACGTTGCATCATTACCCCGTATATCTCACGAGTCGTGCGACTCACGATATATTCGGGTAAAAGTATGCGAAGTATTTGACACCGCCATATAGGAGTGATATACTCCTATTTCTCAGTCGCACACGGAGGCATAGAAATGTCAATCATACATCGGAATACAGATTACGCAATACGGTCTCTTATCAGGCTCAGAGATGAGGGGAGAGTCATGCCGGTGGCCGAGCTGGCCGAAGCCTGTGAAGTGCCGGTGGATTTTCTGAGGAAAATTATGCAGAAACTCAACGCCGCCGGAATGGTGAACTCGGTCCAGGGCCCGAGCGGCGGATATGAGCTGGTCGGAGCTCCTGAGAGAATCTCACTGCTTGATGTGGTCGAATGCGTCCAGGGGCCGATCCGCGTGAACGCCTGTTTTGACGACCCGAGTATCTGCGATAACGTGCCCGGATGCGGAGTGAGAGCACGACTCGAGCAGCTGGGCGAGGAGATGGAGTGTCTCCTTGACCGGATTACTATGGATGAGCTGCAGCAGCGCGTGAATACGGAGTAGATATTGGGCGGCACGCACGGACTGCCGCCCAATACGCATATTACTTGATCCAGAGCGGAGGAAAACGATGTTCACAGAACTGAAAGATGGCGTGTATGATGTGGGCGTGACGGACTGGGGTCTGCGGCATTTCCACGGACATGAGCTTTCGACCCATCGCGGTTCCTCATATAACGCGTATCTTATCCGGGACGAAAAAACGGTCCTGGTGGATACGGTATGGGATCCGTTCACGGACGGGTTGCTGGAAAACATCTCTGAGGTGGTCGATCCATCCGAAATTGATTACGTGGTGGCCAATCATGCGGAATCGGACCATTCCGGTGCATTGCCGCGCGTGATGGAGGAGGTGCCCGATGCCACTGTGGTGGTTTCCAGGCAGGGGGAGCAGAATATTCGCGGACACTACCATCAGGATTGGGATTTCAGCGTGGTGAGCACCGGGGATAGTCTGGATATCGGTCAGAACGAGCTGTTGTTCATCAATGCGCCCATGCTGCACTGGCCCGACAGCATGTTCACTTATCTGACCGGACATAATATCCTGATGCCCAATGATGCTTTCGGCCAGCATTATGCGACGGCGGGCCGGTTCAACGATGAGGTGGACCAGTCCGAGCTGTTTGAGGAGGCGTTGAAGTATTACGTCAACATCCTGACGCCGTTCAGTGACCTGGTGCTGCGCAAGATTGACGAGGTGCTGGAACTCGATCTGCCCGTGGATATGATAGCACCGAGTCACGGGGTCATCTGGCGGGAGAATCCGCTCCAGATAGTGGAGAAATACCAGGAGTGGGCCCGGCAGGAGCCGGAGGAACGCGCCGCGATCCTTTACGACAGTATGTGGGGAGGCACCGAGCGTATGGCCGAGGCCATCGGCGAGGGGCTGAAGGACGAGGGGGTTGATTACAAGCTGCTGCGTATGTCGGTGACCGATCGGAACGACGCGCTCGTCGAGGTTTTTCGCGCGAGAACGGTGATCGTCGGTTCCCCGACCTTCAACAAGAACGTGCTTCCCACCATGGCGCCGCTGTGCACCGAACTGGCGGGTA
>JBKHGK010000025.1:0-11486 GCA_046539705.1 Candidatus Brocadiia bacterium
AGCAAGGAGGCGGGCGGAGACACAGTAACTGTATCGCATGAGTTTGTACGAACAGACACACAGCAGGAATGGAATACCGATGACGGATCTTCAACTTTTTGATTACGACCTACCCGAGGGCCAAATAGCCCTGCGACCGGCCAGCCAACGGGACGAATCGCGCCTGCTGGGACTTGACCGCCGTACCGGCCGGATCTCTCATCAGCTTTTTTCGGATATAACGGATCTGCTGCATCCCGGCGATGTGCTCGTGCTCAACGACGCCAGGGTCATTCCGGCACGGCTCTGGGCGGAACGCAGAACGGGAGGACAGGTGGAGATCCTTCTCGTCCGGAGTCTTCGGGAAACGCAGGATGCCCCCTACCCGAGGTGGATAGCTATGGTCCGGGCAAGCGGAAACCTCCAGGAGGGGGAAATCATCCATCAGCAGAATACAGGCGCGCCCCTGCAGCTGGAGGAACAGCACGACGGCGGCTATTGGACGGTCACGCTGGCCGATGAGACAGTAACGGTTGATCAACTGCTTGAGGCCGGCCAGATGCCGCTCCCCCCGTATATCCGGCGACGCCGGGAAGAAAAGGGTATGGAGAAGGTAATCCCCGAACTTGACAGAGAACGATATCAGACCGTTTTTGCTGACTGTCCTGGAGCCGTTGCCGCACCAACTGCCGGTCTGCATTATACTGCCGAACTGCTGGAGGAGATTAAATCCCGGGGAGTAAAAGTGCATCACCTTTCCCTTATGGTGGGGCCGGGCACCTTTCGGCCGGTCCGCACTGAGCGAATCGAGGAACACACCATGGAGGCCGAGCAGTACCACCTTCCGGGTAACACCGCCACGGCCGTGCAATCGGCCCTTGAAGAAGACCGCCGTGTTATCGCAACCGGCACAACGTGCTGCCGGGTTCTTGAATATGTCGTTCGAAACGAGGACTGGGAAGAACATGACGGGTGGACGGATCTCTATATATATCCGCCGTTTGAATTTCAGGTCCTCAGTGGCCTGATCACCAACTTCCACCTCCCGCGCAGCACTCTTCTTATGCTTGTGAGCGCATTCGCCGGGCGGGAAAACGTGCTCGCGGCATACAGAGAAGCCGTTCGCGAAGGCTACCGATTCTACAGTTACGGCGATGCGATGTTCATCGCCTGACGATACTTACACTGGCAACTATTTCCCCCCATCAGACCTCAAACAATCAGGACTGGAAAACACACTATGCCTGTTTCACAACATGCTGATCCTTCACCGATTGAACGCAAAACCCTGGACGATTCGGATTTTGACGCTATTTATCCGCCGGATGAGAAGATCCCGGCTATTGTGGTCAACAATTTCCCCGAGCTTGGCCGCCTGACGGCGCTTCGGTTTCTGGAGTGGGTTCATAAAAACCCCGAGGGAGTGATCTCGCTGCCAACCGGTAAAACCCCCGAATATTTCATCCGATGGGTCACCTATCTGCTCAACAACTGGGAGGATTCTGAAGTCCAGAGGATACTGGACGAGACGGGACTCGATCTCTCCAGCCCTCCCCGGATGGATGGGCTGCGTTTTGTCCAGATCGACGAGTTTTATCCCATAGAGCCCGACCATGAGCATAGCTTCTACTCCTATGTTAATCGGTTCTACATTGACCGTTTTGGCCTTGATCCCGACAGGGCGCAGCTGATCAACTGCGAGGATATTGGCCTTCCGGACGGAAAAGGGTTGTATGACGTCTGGCCCGGGGGGCGGGTGGATCTATCACTCCGGTACCGTGAGCCTCAGACCTGGCAGGAACAGCTACAGCAACAGGTCCTGTTCAACGTGGACGAATGGTGTCAGCGATATGAAAATAGAATCCGGGAGATGGGAGGCATCGGTTTTTTTCTTGGTGGCATAGGGCCTGACGGGCACATTGCTTTCAACGTGCGAGGTTCGGACCACCACTCCACCACCCGGCTTACGGCGACGAATTATGAAACGGAAGCCGCCGCCGCCACGGATCAGGGTGGAATGGAGATGGCCCGTAACAGGCGGGTGATCACCATTGGGCTGGGCACGATCACGTATAATCCCGATTGTGTCGCCCTGATAATTGCCGCCGGGCATGCCAAAGCCGATGTGGTCGCCGATGCCATCCAGAAGGAGCCGGACGTCCGCTTTCCCGCCACGGCACTTCATGAACTGAAAAACGCCAGGTTCTACCTGACCCACGGTGCCGCCCGGCTGCTGGAGGAAAGGCAGTTCGACGAAATTGGTCGACGGGATGAGATCTCCGACGATGAAGTGGAACGCGTCCTGATAAATCTCGCCGTGCGACTCAACAAAAGGCTGATGGACCTGAAGGACGACGATTTCCGCAACGATCGTTTTGCCTCGCTGGTGGTGGGAAAACGGCAGGAATCCCCCGCCGACCTGGCCCGCATGGTCCACCGCCGGTTGGAACGGAAAATCAACCGTGGTTCCAAGACACTGCAGAACAGGCGCTTTTTGCACACCGAACCGCACCACGACGACCTGATGCTGGGGTATCTGCCATCGATCGTCCGACACGGCCGAGATCCCTCCAACACCCACCACTTCGCGACCCTGACCAGCGGTTTCACCGCCGTAACTGATTCTTTCATCGACTATCAGCTGCAGGAGGCAAACGAACTGATCGACTCGGCGGAGTTCAGCAAACTGGCCCGGACGGGATACTTTGACCCGGGAAATGAAGAATGCCGCCAGCGTGACGTATGGCAATACCTGGACGGCATAGCGTCGGAATCGCCCGAGATGAAGGCGGAGGGCACAGTTCGCCGTCTGGTACGCGACATTGCCGAAGTGTACGACATCGACAATCTGCAGAAGGTGAAGGAAAAAATAAGTTCCCTTAAGGATTACCTCAGGGAGCACCGTCCCGGTGAAAAGGATTCTCCGCATGTCCAGAAGCTCAAAGGCATGCGTCGGGAGTGGGAGGCCGAATGCCTCTGGGCCTATTTCGGATGGAATTGCACCAACGTCCGTCACCTGCGTCTGGGTTTCTACACCGGCGACATCTTCACCGAGGAACCAGACGCCACCCGGGATGTCCCCCCGGTGGTTGATCTGCTGCACGAGGTTCGCCCCGACATCCTCACCGTGGCCCTGGACCCGGAAGGCAGCGGTCCGGACACACATTACAAGGTCCTGCAGGTTGTGTCGGACTCACTCAGACGCTATGTCCGTGAGTCGGACTCCGCGCCGGAAGAGGTCTGGGGGTACCGGAACGTCTGGCACAGATTTCACCCGGCGGAGGCCGATCTGACCATTCCGGTCTCCCTCAACATGTTTTCCACCATGGACGACGCCTTTATGAATACGTTCAGTTCACAGCGGAACGCGCCGTTCCCCAGCTATGAACACGACGGCCCCTTCTGTGAACTGGCACAGGAAATACAGGTGGATCAATATCAGACACTCAAAACATGTCTCGGCCGCGAATGGTTTCACAATCATCCCGATGCCCTTATACGGGCAACTCGCGGTGTGGTTCATCTGAAAAAAATGGAGGTGGACGAATTCTATCGCAAGAGTCGGAAACTCCGTCAGTTCACGGAAAACAGCCTCATGGATCAATGAGTTTTCGCTGAACATCCCTAACCCGGATATTTCACGAGTCGTCAGTGCGCCATCTGCAAGAACAGACAAAGGCGCTCGTCCCGCAGCCGCGGGACACCGCAACTGCAGGCTGTTCTTGCAGATGGCGTGCTGACGGCTCGGTCCCGCGACTGCGGGACCAAACCGGTATCGTTTTGTGCGCAAATAGCACCCTGTACCGGAAACGACCTCCTATTATGTTCGATAATCTTTGGGTCAAGAACTTTTAAGAATAATTACGCTTGGAGGTTTGTGAAATATTCGGGTTGGCCCCGGCCCGCCGGCTTGACACCGCAGCTGGAATGTCGATAATGGCGTCCAGTGAGAGAAGCTGTACGGGATATAGACCTGTCCGTTTAACCGGTTTTTGAGGAGCCCGACATATGAGTCAATTTCTGACCATGGCGCAGGCTGCGAATCCGCTGTTTGTCATCCTGATGATCGCAGGGGGGATACTTCTATTTGCCCTCATGATTTTCTTCTTCAGCTATGGATTTCTCTACCTCAGGGCACTGCTGGCCGGGGCCCACGTGGGGGTATTCGAGATAATTTCCATGAGACTGATGGGGGTAAGCCCCAGCACGATTGTCGACAGCCGCATCACGGCCATCAAAGCGGGGCTGCCACTGGAAACCCGACACCTGCAAGCTCACTACCTGGCCGGTGGTGACGTGCCGAACGTAACACGCGCACTGGTGGCCGCCAGCAAAGCCGGCATTCCCCTGACATTCGACATGGCATGCGCCATTGACCTGGCCGGACGCGATGTCCTGCAGGCGGTCGGCATGTATGTCAAACCAGCAGTGATAGACTGTCCCGATCCCAGCAAGGGGCGGAACACGGTGGCCGCGGTGGCGAAAGATGGAATTCAGGTACAGGCCAAGGCCAGAGTAACCGTCCGGGCCAACGTGGAAAAACTCGTGGGTGGTGCCTGGATGGAAACCATCATCGCACGAGTCGGGGAAGGTATTGTTACCACGATCGGTTCCTCCGAAACCTATAAAGCTGTGCTGGAAAATCCGGACCTGATTTCCAAAAGGGTTCTGGATAAGGCACTGGATGCCGAAACGGCGTTTGAAATCGTCTCTATCGACATTGCGGATGTGGACGTTGGAGAGAACATAGGGGCAAAACTGCAGGCCGACCAGGCCGAAGCCGACAAGCGAGTGGCCCAGGCCCTGGCCGAACGGCGCCGCGCCATGGCGGTTGCCAGGGAACAGGAGATGAACGCACTGGTGTCGGAGAACCGCGCCAAAGTCGTTCTGGCCGAAGCCGAAGTGCCCAAAGCCATCGCACAGGCCTTCCGGGATGGTAACCTGGGAATCATGGATTATTACAAATTCAAAAACATCGAGGCCGATACGGACATGCGCAACTCAATAGGCGGACAGGCCGAACAGACCTCTGATGATGCTCAACGCGAGCAGAACGAGGAATAGGCCACATTGCAACGGGAGGGCAACCGGCGAATAGCCCACGTCCGCTCGGATGTTTTCCCGTTGCACTCCTCTCTCTTGTATTTTCGCCAACTTCCGGAGACCCACCATGAGCAATGGCTCCAGAACCCGCTCCGGACAGGAAAAAGTTCGCCGGTGGTGCCACGATGCCATAGACGCCGTAGATGCGGAGAGCCAAGATGGGCTTTCCACCGCCGAGAACCTTCTGCAGGAAGCTTCCGACGACTCCGTGCGCCAAAAGCTCGTGGAACTCTCCGTCTCCGAGGACGATGAAATAACCGCCATCTTCGTCCGCGCGGCCGTGCGGACGGGCTCAACTCAACTGGCACGGGCAGCCGCCGATTTGCTGATGGACATAACGGAGGCGGATAGCGCTCTGGCCGTCATCCGGGAATGCCTGGAAGCGGACGACCTCTCGGTCCAGCGCCGCGCCGTGGAAGCATTGGAAACCCTGGAGGACCCCGGAGCTCTGGAACTGCTCCAGGAGGCTCTCCAGTCCGAAGAAGATGGAGTCCGCCGGGCGGCCACGAATTCCTTCGGGCTGATGGTGGGCAGTAAATATCACGCCCTCAGCAGTCAGCTGCTCGACCAGATAGAGGACAGCAGCAGCCCGCTTTTTCGCACGGTGGTGAACAGCAACGACATCAGCCTGCGCCGCGAAGTCGCGCAGTCCCTCGGATTCGCCCGCAGTTCCCGGGTCCTGCCTCTGCTGGAAGCTTTCAGTCGGGACGATGATCCGCAGACACGACGCGAGGCGGTACTGGCCCTTGCTCCCAATACAGGGGAAAGATCCACCGAAATACTGTATGAAATGCTGGACGATCCGGATGGCACCGTGGTGGCCTCCGTGCTGGACGCCCTGGCAGCCCGCTACGGCCGGGACTCCGCCAGGATGCTTGACGCTCTGAAGGTAGCTATGAGACACCCCGATTCCGGTGTAAGGCGGCACGCTGTGCTCATGCTCAACCAGTTCGATCCGCAGCAGGTTACCGAGCTCCTGGAAGAATCCGCCCATGACGAAGACGTGGAGGTCCAGCGGAGTGCAAATTCACTTCTGCGCAAATTCCACGTTGGCGGTGGCCTGCCGGATTTCGGACCGGGTGCCCCCGGGCAGCAGGAAACCGAAAATACCCTCAATATATGGGAAGCCGGTAATATAGGCATAGAATCCGACACGGCCAGCAGTAAAAGTACGATCGATGCCCGCAGCAGCGCCACTGCCGCGGATATGATCCCGCGGCTGGAAGAGGCGGCTGCTGAAGGTGATGAGCCCACCCGCCAGCATGCCATAACAGAACTCACCGAACTGTGCGATATAGCGGACAGCCCCGCCCTGCAAAAGGCCATCAATGACCCCAGCGAAGCCATACGAAACCGCGTGGCCACCGCCCTGTCAACCACACGCGATGCCGGCATGCTGGTGAATATCCTCAACAACCATACGGATCCCCTCCTGCGACGTAACGCCGTGGAAGCACTGATGGACAACCCATCCAGCCATACGCTGGGCGGGGACAAACGCAAACGCCTGACTTTTAGCTCCGAACGCTCACAGGGCATGATACTTTACAGCCACTTCCTCGATGCCCTCACCGACTCAGATGAAGGAGTACGGCAACTCGCCTGCCGGGCCATCGATGAATTCGTTGAGTTCGACTGCCCCATGCCCGTCCAGCAGACATCAAAGCTGCTGAACAAAGTTTCCGAGGATGAAAATCTCTCCTCACTGACGAGGGATATGGCCCAGGAACTGCTGGAAAATCTGGAGGACGCCGATGTGGGGGAGACTCTTGTCGACGCGATGGACGGGGTCCTGGAACTGCGTGAGGATTTGACGCGTTACGCCAGTGCTCTTCAGCGAAACGATGAGGGCCAGTGGACCCTGAGCTGCCCTTCGGAACAGAGCCCCGCTGATGTTGCGGACTTCTGTCATGATGAACTCCGAGTCGATCTTGATCAGCGGGACGAAATCCAGGAGGCGTGCGAGGAAAATACCCATCTGCCGAATGATCTGGGGCCACAACTGGAACGAACCCTTTTCGACGGTATTGTGAATATATACAGATCAACGCACCACGCCTGCCGCGCACTCGACCGCATCGGGGAGGACCAGTGGCATGATACACTCCAGCAATGGCTTGAGAAACTCCAGGAAAGTTCGAGCGTAAAATGGCAACAGGACAGCGGGCAGACATCACGCGCGACAATCCTGGATCGATACCGCCAGCAGGCCCTGTGTGCGGCCCTGAAAACGTTATCGCCCAAAGGATCAAAAGAGTCCTCCGACAGACTGCGAAAACTCGCCGAAGAGGCCGACGATCCCGGTGTCATAATGGCTGCCCTGCAAAGTCTGCCCGGCACTACGCTGCCCGAGGAATCAACTGAACAGCTCATGAACCTTGCCAGATCCCACGCCGAAGATCCATGGTTGAGCGAACAGGCCGGACGGACGGCTCTCCGAATAATCCGTGCCGACAGCGAATCGATACTCCCTGGATTGAAGATTCTGCGCAAGGCCCTGCCCGCTCTCGGGCCGGATCTGAGATACGAGATGGTTCAGACACTGATGACACATGCCCGGCAAACCGAGATCGCCGACAAAATCCGCGTGCACCTCTCTCAAGAATCCCCGGAGGATCTGTCGGGAATGGGTTTCGCCCTCGCGCTCATGGGGGCTACCGGTGAACTGCCCGATTGTGATATGCCCTCGCCAACTGCCGTGGAAAACAGCGAGATGGAATACAGCTGTGCTGTTCTTGCCCTCAACTCCATGCAGAACGAGCCCGAGGCAGCCGACAGACTCAAAGAGATGCTGAGGGTGGGTAATGCCGAGGAGCGCCGGTGCGCAACGCTCTATCTTGGGCTGGCACGGGTGCCTTCCGCCCTGCCCGTATGGGCGAGCACCAGCGATCAGGTGGAATTGCCCTGGCCACTGAGAACTCTCAACGCTTCCATGCTCGTGCGGATGGGCCACCGGCTTGGTATGCGATGGTTCAACAAAAATGCCACTCAGCGGACGGGTGGCGATAAGCCCCCAATGGCCCTGAACCTTGCAAGAGCGATAGAGGATATTCTTCCCCTGATGCTCGAATGTGATGCAATTAATGTCGGACGGTTTGTCTAATGCTCTGGAGGCTCAAATTCGGGACTGACTGGAATTCTTGCCTTGCAGTTGGCGCATGAGCACCGCTTCTTCCGATACAGGCTAATTTGGAGATACAACCATGCAGGACATCGCAATCATGATATTTATCGGCCTGTTTTTCGTGGTTAATGCCATAATCAAGAAGACCCTGGAGAAGAAAAAACAACGCCAGGCCGAGAACGCGCAGGATAAAGGAGCTGAACCCGCCGGGGCGAACAATATCGACGATGGGATCCGCTCCTTTATGGAACAAATACAGCAGACCAAAGAAGATGCGGAGAAACAACAGAAGCGGGATGCCCGCGCAACCCATTCAGGCGGTGACGAACAGGTCGATCCAGGATATGGGTCCCAGAAACGACGTAAAAAAAGATCACGGGAAACAAAAGCTGTGAAGGAAGCACAACCGGACGGTAATGCCAGCGGCCAGAAAGCAGAGATATCTCAGACACCCGATGCCGCGCGTGCAAAGGTGAAAGACCGACATGACAAACCTGGGGGAAGGAAAGACATGAAAGGCCGCCTGCAGTTTCACAGCAACAACCTGGTCAATGCCGTCGTCTGGTCACAAATATTCCGCCCCCCGGTCAGCCTCCGGGATGAGGGCGACGCATCTGTAAAACGGTGAATACGGGCTTAAATACCACTTCAGAAGGTTCTCCATCGGAATTCAGCTTGCGCAACACCCTGCAAACCCAGTATCATTCATTGCTGTTGTAACACACGAACTTCCACGAACAAGGAGGTACTATTCATGTCCAAACGATGTGAAATTTGCGGAAAAGGCCCGCAGCCCGGCAACAACGTCCAGAGCCGGGGGCAACCGAAGTCCAAAGGCGGAGTCGGGGTCAAACAGACCGGACGTTCCAAACGGCGCTTCAACCCGAACCTGCAGCGTATATGGGCCGTCATTGATGGCCAGAAGAAACGTATCCGGGCGTGTACCCAATGCATCAAAAGTGGTAAAGTCACTAAACCCGCCCGATAACCGCCATGGCTATAACCGATGAACAAGTGGAGTATGTGGCCCACCTCTCCCGCCTGGAACTTTCCGGGGAAGAAACGTCGACATTTTCTCGACAACTCGACGAAATACTCAAGTCAATTGAAAAGCTCAATGAGCTTGACACCGAAGACGTGGAGCCGCTTGTTCACATGAGCCCCCGCTCCGGCGTGATGCGTGCCGATGAGGTCAGTGAATCACTCAGCCGGGAGGAGGCCCTCAGCAACGCTCCTTCCAGAAAACGGGGCCACTTCAAAGTCCCATCAATCATAGAATGACCGTAAATCGGCAGCATTATCCCCCCGGGGAGTTACGACTCCTCATTGGATAAGCGTTCCACTTCGCTCCTCAGGTGTTTTTGAGAGCTTCGGATAAATCCCTCCAGCCATATCACTATATCATTCGCCGCTTGAGATACGGGCTTTGAAGGGATCTCGCGTTGCCAGTGTAGAAGGTTTTCCAGGTGCGGGGGGAGGGAACTGGTGGCCGGGAGTCTTGATCCATGAGTCACGGGTATCGGTACAAACCGGGATACATGGTGAAAAAGGCTCAGCCGGACGTATTCCTGCCGGGGATTATCGCGGGTTTGGTCCCACATCAGTGCTATGAGAGGATGGTTCCGTGAGGCGGGATGTTCACCGAAATCCCGCCTCACCGTGTAGAATGTACAATCCGGGCCCCTGACTTCCGGGCCACCATCAGCCGTGCCCGGATACCTGTTGGACAGCACAAAACCGATCAAACGCCCCGTTGCATCCAGGGCATCCCAGGCTGACTGAAAAAAGCCGTGAACAACGGTCGGGCATTCCACCGGTACGCATGTCCGCAGATCCTCGACCAGGTGACGGGATCGATCAAGGTGAAAATCCGCATACTCCGCCAGGTCAGCGAAAAGAGCCTTATTAATGCAGCCGGAGGTCAGCATTTGTGGAAGATAACTGAATCGTGTCTGACCATGATCGGACATGGCTGTATCTCCTGTTTTTTCGAGCAGGCATGCAATAGAATTCGCAGCTTTTCAGCTTAGATGATCTTCGCCTCAATTTGCAAAGCAATGGATGAACGGTGGCTGCATTTCCGTCACCAGGAGGACCAACATGGCAAAACTTCCCGCGCTCAGGTTCAGTAAAAGACTGAACAAAGAGGGTGTGAGCCCCCTATACGTCTTTGAAGGGGAAGATGAGGCCCTGCTGTCAGGCTGTTTGATCTCCCTCAGGAAAGCGCTGGAATCGGATGAGATGCCGGGGAGTATGACAACCGAACTGGGGGAGGTCGAGGACCCCCGCGATGTGTTCGACGAACTGAGAACCCAGCCCTTTATGGGCATGCAGGGCAAACGACTGGTCGTTGTGCGCGAGGGACGGGACTTTATTGCCGAGCATAAGGATGTGGTGCTGGATTACGTCAATAATCCGTCCGATTTCGGTGTGCTCGCCATTTGCTGCGATAAACTGGATCGCCGCTACAAGGCAGCAAAGGCCCTATCCCAATCAGCAACCATCGTCGACTGCAGCCGGATCCGGTGGAAGGAAGCACGGCGATGGGTTGCTGACTATGCACAGGAACACGGGAAAGAGGTTTCCGGACAGGCACTCTATTCGCTACTGCAGGCCGTTGGCGCTGACATACGCACACTGCGAAACGAGATCGAGAAGCTGATTTTGTACGCGGACCAGGAAGAACTCATAACCGAAGAGCACGTGGAAGAGCTGGTTCCCCACAGCCGCTCACGCTCCATATTCGACCTCAGTCATGCCATCACTCAGGGAAACACCTCCGAAGCCATCAGGCTGGGTCAGGATTTGTTGCGTAACGGGGAACAACCCGAGAGAATTGTGGCTTTTCTGGGGCATCGCATCCGACAGCTGTGGCAGATCCGCCGCATGACGGACGAGAGGCAGTCACCATCGGCAATAAGCCGGGAGCTCGGAATGCCCAACTGGGCCGCCAAAAAGGCCGCTCAATCCGTGACAGATCTCTCCGAGGAATGGTTCATGCGGATCGTGGGGATAGTGGCCCGTGCCGATGTGGAACTCAAGAGCACATCGGTACAATCCCGCGAAAGAGAAGTCTGGCTCAACCGGTTCCTCTCCCGGGTCTGCGAAGAATAGCCTTCACATAACCGGACCTTTTATGGTAACATCATTCTTGTCGGTATAATCAGCAGACAGGAGACCGGATTATGGCTACTGCGGAAGAACAAATTGAAGAGATCTGGGAACTTTTCCGGGAAACGGACCGTAAAATGGCCCAGACCGACCGGCAGATGAAAGAAAC
>JBKHGK010000026.1:0-11365 GCA_046539705.1 Candidatus Brocadiia bacterium
GGTCCCGCAGTCGCGGGGCCGAACCGTCAGCACGCCATCTACAGGAACGGCCGGCCGTTCCGGTGTCCCGCGGCCGGGGGGCGAGCGCCCTTGTCCCTTCTTATAGATGGCGCACTGACGACTCGTGGAATATACGGTTAATGGTTTTTCAGCCGGTAGCGCTGTAGCAGCTCGTAGGTGAATCTGTCCTCATCCTTTCGTGCGGCTGCCAGCACGGACATATTTTCATGGGCCTCCATCGGCGGCTGAATTTGCAGGAACAGGGAGAGTGCTTCCTCATACCGGCCCATCAGACCCAGTGCCACGGCCATATTTGAGCGATAACGGGCATTCTGTGGTTGTATGCCGGCCGCTGCGGTGAATGCCGCAAGTGCTGCGGTTTCGTTCCCGTTGACCAGCTGGCACATTCCGAGGTTGTTATGCAGCCGAGAATCCCCCGCGCAGGCCCGTGTGCCGGCCTGCAGCGTGTCGATTGCATCGCGATACCGCTGCTGTCGGAGGCATAACATGGCAAGTTTGGAGTAGGCCGGCGCGTAGCTCGGGTTTTTATCGACAATTGTTTTGAGGACGTATTCTGCCCTTGCCTCATCGCCATGCCCGGCCAGAACGCCGGCCATGGCATAGAGTGTGTCCGCGGTGGGCGGTTCCTGTGAGGCCTCCATGAACCGGATATCCTCCTCGGTGGGGGATGAGGTCGTGTCTTTCATCCACATTCCCCCGGACGTCGAGCGGCAGCCGCAGATGAGCCCCATTATCAGGCACAGCACTGCCATGCAGATGTTTCTCCCGGTGTGGCGGGGCCGGCCGATTATGGTGTGCATGCGTATCTCCTTTTATCCAGTGTGATCAAAAATCAGTTGTCACCTTCCCTGTCGTATGCCTTCAGGGTTTCGTCCGAGGTGGCGGCCCGCCCTCCGGGCATGGAGTCAGTGACCGTCATGGCATTCAGCTCGACTCCTGCCTCATCCAGCAGGGTCATAACAGCATCCCTGCGTTCGGAGTACAGTTCGTCCGGGGTCTCGCCCTTCCAGAGACTCAGAGTTCCCGGATTGCTGCGGAAGTGATCGGTCAGGACGCCGACGTGATACTCTCCCAGGTCGTTGAGCTGTGCGGAATTGTTCACAAAGCAGTAGGGGTAGATGGTTCTCTGCTGGACGATGGCGTTATCGACGGCGGCATCGTTGTAGTGGCTGATCAGTGCTTCGTTGAAGGGTTGATCAGTCTTTTCAGTGCGCGGGGTCGGATTCTGGCAGCCGGCGCCGAGGAATACGAGCAACGCGAGGGCTGCGGATGTGCACAGAGCAGTTTTCATTGTTTTTTCCTTTCCGGAGAAATCAGGCGGCTTCGGCCAGGGCACTGGCGATTCTTATTACGCCCGGGCCGGCGAGGACAACAGCGACCGCCGGGAATACGAACAGGACCATGGGGAGGAGGAGTTTGACGGCAACCTTCTCGCCTTTTTCTTCTGCCTCCTGGCTTCTTTCCTCCCGGGTGGACTCCGCAAAGACGCGGAGAGCATCGCTTATGCTGGTGCCGAATTTTTCGGATTGTGCCACGAGGGTGGCGAAGGAGTTAACTTCCTCCACCTCGACGCGTGTGGCCATGTGCCGGATGGCCTCCTGGCGGCTGGCTCCCAGGTGGACTTCCAGGTTTGTGAGCATCATTTCGTCGGCCATTACGGGGTCCACACAGCGAAACTCATCCCCGATCAGTCTCCAGGCGGTTTCGAGGCCCATTCCCGAGGAGACGCACACTTCCAGCAGGTCGACCACGTCAGGCAGGAAGCGTCTGACCCTGTTTTGTCGTTTACTGTGTCGCTGCAGCAGATAGTAATTGGGCATCACGAACATCAGTCCACCGCTGAGCAGAGTCACAACGGCCACTGTCGACGGGGGGGCGTCGGTGGGGGTGAGCATCAGCAGGGCTGCAGCGGCTCCCAGTGCCATGAGCAGCATTTTGGCACCGTAGTAGATGGCGGGAGCACGCTGGTCGTAGAATCCGGCGCGGGTGAGAGCGGGCGTGTGGGTACCCGTTTTGTGCCGGCGACCCAGAAGCCGTTCACCAAACTGGCCCGCCCCGTTGAGGATTCGTCGGGTTCTGCTGGCCGGTCCGGGCATTTCCGCCGTTTGTGCTGCCACTCGTGATCGCAGAGCTCCGGGGCTCGGCGTCAGCAGGCCGGCCAGTGCCCATCCTATCGTCACCGTGGCGGTGAATACGAGAATTCCGACCATTAGAGATGTCATTTTCGTCTCCTTACTCTCAATAATCGAGTTTTGTCATTCTGTTCATTACAAACGCTCCCACAACCAGGAGTCCTCCGGCCACGATTACGGCGATTTTTCCGCCCGGGCTCGTGAAAAGAGGGTCGGTGTATCCCGGATATACGGTGTTCATGATCAGCACAAAGAGGAACGGGAAGGCCAGGAGGACCCGTTTGGCAAACTGAGTCTGTGCTGTGATCACCCGCAGGCGTCGGCGCCGTCTGACCCGATCCCGGATTACGCTCGAGAGTCGTTCCATCATATCGGCCAGGTTTCCGCCGCTCTGTGCCTGTGCGCTCACGGATGCTGAAAGCAGTTTCATATCATTATTGCCCGACTTTTCCGCGGCGTCCCTCATGGCGGTTGAAAGGTCCACGCCGAGCTGCTGGTTATCCCAGATTTCCTGGAACAGTTCTCCCATCGGCGGTTCAACCTCCTGCGCGACGAAGCTCAGTGCTCCTGTGAGTGGGTGGCCGGCCCGCAGCGAGGTGGAGGCGACATGCATGCTGTCCAGCAGTTGTTTCTCAACTATTTCATCGCGTTTGAGGATGCGATGGTTCAGATAGATGTTGGTCACGAGGAGGAAAAGCACCGGGGATGCGAGGGCCACCCACAGATCCCCCAGGAGCAGATAGACCAATCCGGTAACGGCGAGGCAGGCCACGCCCACGATCGTGGAAAGTGCGGCCGGTGTGGTGTTCAGGCCGGATCTCTGAATCAGACGGAGCAGCCAGGAATGTATGGGCCGGCGTTTCCAGGGGGCGGCCACGGTGGTGGCGGCGATTTTGCCCTCGCGCCATATCCGCAGGGTTCGTGTGGGCACAGTGCTGCGCAGGTCGAGTCGTTCCTCAATCTTTTTTCTGCGTTTCAGATGGCTGCCCGCCCACAGCAGTGTGATAATCAGCCACGAGGTGAGCACCAGCAGAAAGGCGGCGGCCGGCGGCTGTGGCCAGGTTATGATGAGCAGTGTTTGGTTCATTGTATTGTCTCCTTTTTTCTCAACCGAGCATTCTCTGACAGAAGAGGCCCTCAGGGATCTGTGCGCCCTCGGCCTCGAGTCGGTCCAGCAGCGCGGGGCAGGTGCCGCAGGCCTCGAAGTGGCCTTCGGCCTGCCCGTATCCATCGACGCCCGTCTGTTTGTAAAGAAAAATGTCATGCATGGTTACGACATTTCCTTCCAGGCCGGTGATTTCCGCTATTTCCATTATTTTCCGTCCGCCTCCGGTCAGCCGATCCATGTGGACCATCAGATCCAGTGCGGAGGATATCTGTGTGCGGATGACCGCTGGTGAACAGTTTACGCCGGAGATGCTTATCATGTTTTCTATCCTCGAGAGTGCGTCCCTGGTGCTGTTGGCATGGACCGTTGTGAGGGATCCCTCGTGGCCCGTGTTCATTGCCTGGAGCATATCCAGGGTCTCCGCCCCGCGCACTTCCCCGATGATTATGCGGTCCGGTCGCATACGGAGGCTATTGCGGAGCAGGTCCCGCTGTGTTATCTCCCCTTTCGCTTCCACATTGGGAGGTCGCGTTTCGAGACGGACAACATGTTCTCGCTGGAGCTGAAGTTCCGCGGCATCTTCAATGGTTACGACCCTTTCATCCTGGGGGATCCATCCGGAAAGGATGTTGAGCAGGGTTGTTTTACCGGCCCCGGTTCCTCCGGATATCACGATATTGATCTGGCAGCGCACGCACTCCATCAGAAACAGTGCCATTTCCTCGGTAAGGGAGCCCAGCTCTTTGAGTTTGTTGATATCCATTTTTATCGTTCCAAACCGCCGGATGCTCAGAGCGGGTCCATCAAGTGCCAGCGGGGGTATGATCGCGTTGACACGTGATCCATCCATGAGTCGTGCATCGAGCATGGGGATGCTTTCGTCAATCCGGCGCCCCACTTTGGTGGCTATACGCTGTATGATCTGCAGAACCTGGTTGTTGTCGCGAAAATGCACATCGGTTCTTTCGATTTGCCCGTTCCGCTCGATGTAGATATGGTCGTAGCCATTGACGAGGATATCGCTCACATCCGGTTGTTGCATAAAGCTTTCCAGCGGGCCGAGCCCGAATATGTCGTTCATGATGTCGCCAAGGAGAGTCTCTTTTTCCTTTTTCGTCAGCGGATATCCCCGCTGTTTCAGCAGGTAGTCGGCCCGGTTGCTGCATTCCTGTCTCAGGTCCTGCACCGGCATCGACCTGGCAGCCTGGAGGTCCAGCTCATCCAGGAGCTCCCGGCCTATCTCTGCCTTGAGCTTTTCAATACTGGTTCTGGACCCGGAGGGCGTGCTGGTTTCAGCTCGCCCGAACATACTGTTCAGTCGTCTGCCCATTTTTCTCTCTTTTCCGTTGTGAACGCTTTTTGGTTCTGGCCGACACCGTTTCGGCGTGTGATCGGACGCATTTACGCAGTTTTGATCGGGGTGCGTAACCGGCCAGGAGCTCGCTGAGGTTCATGCTCCTGATGGCCGTTTTGTAGTGTTCTTTGATCACGGGCAGTTTTTTCACACCCAGGGCCTTTTCGGCGTAATCAATCGTCAGGGGGTTGCGGCGTCGGTAGCGGTTCAGGACAAACTGGATGTTGACCCTGTCCCCATCATGCTCGGCCCACTCCTGTATCTGTTTTGCCATGTCGATGTCCTTGACGGTCAGCTGCATGATGACGAAAAGGAGTTCACTCATGTCACCGACGGTACCGGACAGTGGTTCGGACAGCCCTCGCAGATCGACGATGGTGTAGGGGTACAGTCTTTTGCAGAGCCGCAGCAATTCTCGCATTTTCACATTATGGGCCGACGCCGGAAGTTCCACGGGGCCTATCCCCGGGATTCCATCCAGCGAAGGTGCCAGTGAAACCACGCTGGACTGCAGCAGATGGTCATCGATATCTTCATGCTGCAGGATATCTTTCAGTCCGTAGTGCCCGACCATATTCATGTAGCTGGTGGCGCCCGCATAGTAGAAGTCCATATCAATGAACAATGCCGGTTGCCGGGCGATGATTCCGAGTTCGTTGGCGAGGTTGCAGGCGAATGTCGTTGCCCCGCACCCGCCGCTACAGGCCGTGACGGTGATGAGTTTTCCGCCGTTGTAGGAGATGTGTTTCCGGGGAACAAGGCGCTTTAACTCCTCCAGAATATGTTTGTTGTCGAGGCTGGACCGGGGGAATACGTAGCGCGCTCCTCCTTCCATGGCTTTGAACACGATATCCTGCTCTATGTGGTCACAGAGGAGTATAAAGCGGGAGTCCGGCATCTGGGTGGTGGCCAGTTCGAGCTCCAGGATATCCCCCTCGGGGTCGTCTCCGCAGTCCACAAGAATTTCGGCCGGCACCTTTCCACTGTCCCGGTTTTCGTCCAGCAGTGCGGACAGTGAGGGCAGGACCTCCGCGAGGACAAAATGCGTCTGGTCCTTGAGCAGGTTATTGACCATTTCGTGGGTGGCCTTTTCTCCTGTGATCAGGATTATGTTGTATGCCCCGTTCATGATTCCTCCATTTCGTCCGCACCGGTCCTCGGGGGACCGGTGCGGAGCCGGTGTCCATTATTGGTCCTCTCCGTCCCGAGAAACGGTGGAAGCGCGGCTTCTGGCGCCTCTTTCCTCATGTGTTTCCCATGCTCCGGGGCCCACGATTCTGTCAAGCCCCATCTCCTGAAGCTGTTCTGCGGCAGTCTTTGAGAGTCTGGGTTGTTCCCGCCCTTCTATCTGTCCACCCAGGTACAGTTCCCAGTCATTGGGTGCGGTGTGGAGTTCGCCGGGCAGGGGCAGGTCGGCCCCGGCGCTCATCGGTTCCACAAGGGAAGCGGTGACCAGCACAATCAGCTCGGTCTGGTCCTGTTTGTAGCGTACGGAACGGAAGAAAGGGCCGAGGACTGGCAGCTGTCCGAGCCCCGGCACGCTGGAGTTGGTGGCCGCTATGGTGTCGTTTATCAGCCCGGCCATGGCAAAAGTCTCACCGTTTTGCAGTTCAAGCGTTGCTTCTGCCCGTCGTACAACCAGAGAAGGTATTGTGAAGCCACCGATGGTGACCGCGCCGGAGCTGGAGAGAGTGCTGACTTCCGGTAGGACTTCGAGCCGGATGGTGCCTTCCCCGAGCACGACCGGGCGGAAGTTCAGACGCACCCCGAACTCCTTCCACTCTATGGTTATCGCCGTGCCCCCGGCATCGCTTCCCACGTTCTGGACGACCGGTATGGGAAATTCCCCGCCCGCCAGGAACGAGGCCCGCTCCCCGCTGCGTGTGACGAGGTTGGGTTCGGCCAGCAGCCGCATGTACTGGTTTTCCCGGAGAGCCCGGAAGAACAGTTCGGTCTCGGAGCGGGGGAAACCGAGGAAGAGCGTTGCTCCGGAACTTACTTCCACGTCGCTGGTGAAGACGAACGGTACCGATTCGGTCACCACTGAACCTTCGGCCGGACCGATGCTGACGGGGTTGAAGGGGCCGCCACTGGACCCAATCTGGGATCCGCCGAAGGCGTGTTTCCCGGTCTGGAACAGGTTAACCGACATCTCACGCAGAGCCGTTCGACTGACTTCCGCCACCCGCACTTTCAACAGCACCTGTTGGGGGCCGGCCACCTCTGTCATGTCCACGTGTGCCACTCCGGCCGTTTCCAGATATTCGCGCAGTTTGGCCGCATCGCGCGTTCGGGACAGCTGCCCCCGTACCAGCACAGTGTTGCCGGATCCCGTGAACTGCAGATCGGAGCTCGGAAACAGGTCCCGGGTCCGGTTCTCGATTTCCTCCAGGCTCAGATCAACCTCGACGCGGAGCTGCATGGCGTCCTCGGATTCGCTCCACATCAGCACGTCGGTTGTTCCGGCTCTCTTACCCATCACCAGGAGCTGATTGGGGTTCAAAACATTGACGTCGGCGACTTCGGGGTTTGTCACCGAGACCCTTTTCACAGGCCATGGTGTCCGCAGATGCAGGGATTGATCCACCTTGACCTGGATGGGTTTCGTCTCAGCTTCGCCCACCTGGAGGGTGCCATTTCCCCCTCCGTTGGTCTGGGCCGGCAGTTGCGGTGCGGAGCAGATCAGAACCGTGCAGAGTGCCGCCGCCAGGGTCAGCCTTCCAAGTGCGCGGCTCCACGCCTGCTTTTCCATCCCGCCGACACCCTTCGGTCCGCATTGTGTGATGAACATGTTTTCGTCCTTTCGTTTCACGTTTCTCAGTTGCTAATATTGCGTCTGGAGTCCGCCCTCGAAATCCTCTCTGTCCGTGTTTCCGGCTCGTATTACCGTAACGGTCCAGACCGGTGTGGACGGCTCGGGTCCGGTGAGGGAAGGAGTCCGGGCGGGGGGTTGTTGCGGTGGGGCAGGGTCCGGGAAATAGCGATCCAGGTCGTGTATGACGTCCTGCAGCTGCAGCGGGCCGCCCGCCACCTCATCACGGTCAAAGGGATTGCGGAGGGCGAGGGACAGCATGCCCTTTTCCTGGCCGAGCTGAAGGGCCCGGGCCTGTTTGGGGTCCACCCGGAGGGTTACCAGCAGTCTGCCCCGCTCTTCCGGCCCTGTGTTATCATCCGATGGGGCACCAAGAACCGTCCTTCTGCCCACGGCCAGTATCTGGATTCCCTGCAGTAGCGGGACCGATACAAACCTCTTCCCCGTGCCGCTGCCACCATCATCAACCTGAGCGGAAAGCAGCACGTCGACCAGCGAGCCGGGATAGAGGAGTCCGCGCAGGCCGCTGTGCGGAGCCAGAGAGAGCTGCACCGCACGTTTGCCCGGAGATAGCACGGCGGCCATCTGAGGGCCCGTCCCGCTGGATATAAAAACCCGTTCGGTCAGAACCTGTCCCGACCGCATCTGGGTGGCCAGCACTCGTCCGATGGCCTGTTCCGGGGCCCTGAGTGCACCCTCGGGGACAGCTTCGGGATCCAGTTCGGTCATGGTTATTGTGCTGCCATCAATAACCGTCATGGCATCAAGATCCCCTGCCGCTGTGACGATTGATTGTGGTGGTGAGACGGGTTTTTCGGCGACAGCCTGAACCTCATCCCGATCCCGCATTCCGGCCACAAGAACGGCGGCAGAGGTCGCCGCAATGAGCCCAAGACATATTACCGCGAGGTAAATCCATTTCATTGTTCTTCCTCCCTATCGATGGTTTTTCGGGGGCCGGCACCTCCGGGTGTCCGGCCCGCCGACAGATTACTAATCCATATATGCAAGGGCCGTGCCGCACACTGCCCATCGCCGTTGTCGGTGTATCGGGTAAAAATAACTTTGAGCTCTGTGCCCGCACGGAAAATGATGACTGTAATGCGACGTTTCTGACAGTCAGGTCTGTCATAAAAGTGTTGACTTTCCCGCTGGATGTGGTATGCTTCATCCTGGGCAAAGGATGCCCGCGAGCAATTGTTTTCATCGGTTGGAGAGGTGGGGAGGTGACAATGGCCGAGAATATGAGCGGACTCGGTTCTGCGGAGCAGGGGACGGGGCGGTTATGGGAGGTGGGTGTTCCACTTTTTCTCTACGCCGGTAGCGAGAGGAACGAGCCGGTTGATATGTATACGCTTACGGTGAGTCCGAAGATGTTATTCTGCAACTCGCAGACGCCCTGTCAGGTGGGCCGTGGGGATGAGGTGACTCTGCAGTACGGGCCATCAATGAACGGCGAGCGCCGGGCCGAACATAACTTCCAGGCGGAGGTCGTGCTCAAGTATGGCGAGACGCCCTGGATGTATCAGATGCGGGTGCTGCCGCCGGCTCCCGGATTCCTCCATGCCCCGCAGATGGTTGGTCGGGATGCGGTTTTTCTGGATACAAAACATCGCGCCCTCCAGATGGCTCCCTACAATGTCAGCCTGCTGCTGCTGGGGGAGAGCGGGACGGGGAAGAGTTTGCTGGCGGAGGTGATACATCAGTTTTCTCCGCGCAGTGAACAGCCGCTGGTGCGGTTGAATTGCCCATCCCTGCCCGAGTCGCTGATTGAAAGCGAGCTATTCGGGCATGAGAAGGGGGCTTTTACCGGCGCCACCACCAAAAAACCAGGGCTGTTCAAGGTGGCCTCGGGTGGTACACTCGTGCTGGAGGAGATATCCGTTCTGCCGGCCTCCGTGCAGGCGAAATTGCTCCAGGCAATCGAGGAAAAGAGTTTCCGTACCGTGGGAGGAAAGGACCTGGAAACGACGGATGTCCGGATCATAGCCACCAGCAATGATGATATAGAAACAATGGTGGAGGAGCGCAAATTCCGGCTTGATCTGTTTTACCGCCTGAACGAAATGGCACTGTACCTTCCCCCACTGCGGGAACGACCCACGGATATCCCCCTGCTGTATGAGACGTTTCGGATCCTCTACTGTTCGGAGTTCGGGAGGCAGCTGCGGCCCCTGTCCGGTGGTATGCGGGACCGGTACTGCGAGTACAGCTGGCCGGGCAACATCAGGGAGCTGGATCATATGGCCAAGCTCAACGTTCTCACCGGGGAGGAGTTGATGCCCGGAAGGTCAACCCTGCCGCGCAGCCCAGCAGCCTCAGTCTCCGGCGATAAGGGGGAGGGGCACAGTGGTCTGTTTAACCGGATCGAGGGCGTGGAGCGGGCGACCCTCCAGGAAGCACTCGGATCAACCGACACAAAGACCAGAGCCGCGGCGAAACTGGGTATCAGCTACCGCACCCTGCTGCGGAAAATCAAAAAATACGGACTCTGATCTCATCTCACAAGGTATGATCCGGTCGGCGATCCGAACAGCCCCATGTCATCGATGACCACTCTGGCATTGCTGTCCAGGTGTATCCGATGGGCCAGGACCGCGTTTCCGATGACCTGTCCGTTGCTATGCATGTAGAGCGTGGCTTCGGTGCTCGGTATATACACGGCTCCGGCAATATCCACCCAGCCGTTGCTTCTTATTACGACGTCGTTTGTGTTTGTTCTTGACTGCCATAGAACGACATCCCTGTACGGTCCGGAGTTCGGGGGAGTGAGTTCAATTCGGCCGTTGCTACTGATATGGATGGTGGAGTCGGGGTTCTTGTCGTTTTTCACGTAGATTGAGACCCCCTCGCCGATCAACGAGGTGTTGCTGCGCAGGTGAAGGCCCTCCCCATCCAGGATATAGATGCCGGGGTTCAGGTACAGGCTCGAGTTGCTGTCGAGACGGAACCCTCCCGAGTAGTAGCCGGGGTCGATTGTTCTGGTCTGGTTGCTTGTGAGTTTTATTTGTCCGAGATCGGGCCCGGGAACCGGGTTGGGGAGGTTGCCGAGCGGGTCACTCAACGCGGCAGCTCCTTCATTCAGGGCCCCCGAAATGCTGGCGTTGCCGCGCAGGTAAGCGGCCCCGGTCACGTTGACCGGATCCCCATAAATGCGGGCATTGCTGCGCATACAGAGAGCCCGGAGGGCGGCACTGTTGATCTGCAGTCCTCCGTTTCGCACCGTAATGCGTGCGTTGCTGTTCATGCTGAGAGAACAGGGGGCGGTGGAATGGAGTACGATCAGGCCATTGCCTGCGGATCGCTTCTGGACGGCGATGGCCAGCCGGCCGGTGTTTACAGACCGCACGCCGAATATTTGCCCAAAAAAAGTATCCACGCCTCCACCGGGAGAACCCTCCGTGCGTCTGGCGGTTACCCGTACTGCGTTGGGAGCATCATCGGTGACGGTGAATGTGCCGTCCAGGCCCCCATTCTCGGGCGAGGTGTAGCGCCCGATTTCCACATCCGTATCCTCCAGCTCAACCCCTTTGTTGCCGGCCATGTTACGCAGCGCGACGCTTTTCGCGAACTCCCGCACATCTTCCGCAGGGCGATGCACGACGAACGCGCCTGCGCGGGCGGCGGAATCGGCCCCTATCTGCAGCTGATGTCCCACGAAATACACGTGTGCGGCGTCTAAGGCAAGTCCTCCGATGCCCACCAGGAGGAGGGCCAGAACGGCCATCCAGATCAGGATTACACCGCGGTTGTTGGGTCTGCACATGACGGATCTCCTTTTGACTGTAGGGTCAGGCTGACGATTCATCAGGACTCACAGGAGAGTATGCTGCAAAACAGGTGCCCGAATGTGTAACTCCGTTCGGATTCTGCGGGTAATTTTGCCCGCATATTTCACAAACCTCAATCCTTAATTGTTCTAAAAGCAATTTCAGCAA
>JBKHGK010000027.1:0-11347 GCA_046539705.1 Candidatus Brocadiia bacterium
GCTTCCTTCAATGCCTCGTCTACTTCCACACGCAGTTCAGCAGCCGTTTCCTCCAGCTCGGCCGTCCGCTCAACAGCCGGGCTTTCCTCCAGTTCTTCCAGTAATTTTTTCGCCTCCTCCGGGGATCCTTCATCCAGTTTTTCCCGGGCCGCCACAATAAGCTCCTGCGCGGCCGCATCTTCAGTCGCTCTCCTGCTAACTTCCTCCTCGATTCTGTCCGCCAGTTCGCCCATCTTTTCCAGATGTTCTTCCCGTGCAACGTCGTCATACTCAGCTCGAGCCTCTTTCAGTCTTTGGCGAGCTCCGTCAATATCATCATCATCCAGGTCATTCTGGATGGCATCAAGTCCGCTTTCCAGTTCCTCTCTTCTCTTCCCGGCCCTCTCCATGGCACCGGCCAACCGTTCCTGCAAATCATCCAGATCGTCTCTCAGCGCCGGAGCCCGATCAATGACGTTCATATCCCCGACAGCGTCGAGAAGCGCTTCGGCCTCCTCCCAGTTACCTCTATCAATTTCCTTGCTGATGGCTTTCAGCAATGTGTTGGCCTCGGCCACTTCTTCTGACGCGGATTCCTCCCCATTAGACCCTTCCGCAGCGTCAACAGGGCTAATAACCAGCGGGGCTGAAGCAAAGACCAAACTTATTGTCATCACCATGATCAAAAGTGCGCGTCTCATTCGCATCGTTTTTCCTCGAAGAAAATAATCTTTTCTCATATTCACATCCCACAGGTTCCGGCCATGTACGATCGGCTTCCGTGTATCTGAGCCAATGTTATGCAATGACCCAGACTGGATGGCGCACAGAGGTAAGATACAACCTCACAGAAAAATATCAAATCACCTCCGGTTATTATTCAGGGCGAATAAACCCAGGACCATCGTCATCTCGGCGACCTTCTGACTTATCTTGTTCGTCTTCTCGTTGGTCCTCGTCCTCCATTGCTTCACCCGGTTCGGCCTCCCACAGATCCTCAACCCGAGTTTGGCCGCGCCAGCGTTCTCGGACACGACCCCGGGCATCCATATAGATCACTCGGCCTCGCGAATATGGATCCTGGCGAATAGCCTCAGGATGAAAGTCGATAAGGTAATAGCCTGTGAGAAATTCCTGTTCCGAGTCGTCCTCCTCCTCAACTGTCCCTATCTCATCCCCAATGCGATTGTTACAGTTGATCTCCTCAACCTGACCTCCCCGGTAAATCCTCACCTTAAACCGCAACGCATCACCTCTCTGCCCCTGGAACTCAAAGTCCACGGTCGGCAGCGCTATAGCCCGTACTGTTTCACTGAATTTGCTTTCAGGCGGTTCTGAATCCTCCGCTACGGCCCGGATCCGATAGAGATACGTTTCTTCAGCTTTTACGCCTTCATCGGCGGATTCGTCCCTATCCGCCTCCTGTTGGTCACCTTCATACACCTCATCGGTCCAGCTGTATGATTCATCATCACCTTCTTCTTCATCTTCTTCTCCCCGTTCATCTTCTCGGCCCTCCCTGTCATCTCTCCCGCGATCCCCCACATCCACCTCCTTCACTTTCACAAATGGATCGGTAAGGTCTCGTCCGCGTCTTCGGTAGATCTCATATCTCTGGACGTTCACTCCTTCCTCGTTGTCAGGGTTTGGCCGCCAGCTCACTTCGATCCCCTTTCTGCGGGCAGCCGCCTCGAGGCCAATCGGGGGAGCGGCTCTTTCCCGTATCGTTTCATCCACCACGAGCGGGATCCTGTGTACTCTGTCCCCAACCTTGCCAACGAGCACCGCCTCGCCCTGTTCGACCTCACCTGTAAGGACCTCGACCTTGGAATAATCAAGTCCCACGGGATGGGATATATCGGCAATAACTTTCTCCTCTTCTGAATCCTGTTGCTCCACTTTTACTGAATCGGGAACGAGTGGGGCACGAAAATCCAGCACATACTGTTCGTTTACCGCCATCTTTCGTCCGGAATAATAGACGGGCCAGGGATACCAGAAAGCCTCACGGATCTCTCCCGGGTCTCCAACTTCAAATGCACGGTCCCACTGCTCCACATAATCCTCTATTTCCAGATCCCCCGGTTCCTCATCCATCTGCTGTTCAATTTGCGTGCGCAGAGATTCAATATCGCCGGTCAGTTTCTCCACTTTATTGCTCCGCATCCGCGAAATGGCATATACGCAGGCCACGACAAACACCATCCCTGCAATTCCACAGACTATCTTCTCAAAATGCTGGAAGAGAAAACCATTATGCTTCACCGGCATGCTGTATTCCTTCCTTCAGGCTGGGTATGATTGCCTTATTTTCGCAACGACCAATCAATGCGTCACCGCCGACGATCAGGTGGATCCTCCGATTCTTCCAGTTCTTCAAGTTCCTCGTCGGCCTCTTCCTCTTCAGGCTGAATAAAGTCCGGGATGTACCCTTTGATAATAACGGAAACCAACTCATCGGGAACCGGCTCACTTTCCTCTTCATCTTCATCCTCATCCTCTTCCTCTCTCTTCCGATCCCGATCCAGCTCGTTACCCAGTCGTCCCGACATTTCATTGCCACTCGAGCGAGACCGGGCGGCTGCCCTTCGGTCCCCGTCCTCGGCCCCTTCAAGGCTGTATCGGCTGAACTGTACGGTCGTTAGCTCCGGGGCAAGATCTGCCTCCATCAGCTCGCGGAGGAATAGTGTAACAAATTCGAATTCCATTGCCACCTCCAACTCGAACGGTATAACTTCAAATATCTCCTGCTCATGCGCCGCCGCCATATACCGATCCGGTTCATCTTTGAACTCAAAGGATATGAAAACCGGAACAACCGTGGCATTTGCATTTACCTCAGAGATCGCCTCAACAATTGCTTCCTGAACCCAGACCTGTTTTTCATAACCGTGAAGAACCGGCTGGGGCTGCCACTCACTTCCCAGTTCCGTCCGAACCAGAGGGTCATCCGATTCGGCCACCATAACGCTGTTTTCCAGTTCCTCTGCAAGAGAATCCATCTGTTCGTCATAGGCGGCGGGGAACCTGCCAAAACTTAACGGTCCCTCCTCCCCGCTGTCGGGATCCCGCAGAAACCGCTCCAGAACCGCATCTCTTTCCCTGAATTTCTCCTGTATTTCATCCAGTTGTTCTTCCATCGCTTCACGCAGTGCTTCCTGCTGCTGCACCCACTTCTCGTTCTTCACTCCTTCTCTCGCATATCCCTGAAGATCATCCGCCCTGCCCTGCAATTCATCAAGACGGTCCGCGTTTTCACGCATACCTCTCGCCGGACCCACCACAAAAAGAACCACCGTCACAATCATGGCCACGGCCAGCCCTATCCAGAACTTCATTCGCACGAGGAATTCCATCTATCTCCTCCCTCCACCAGTTTCCAGGATACCGGACAACCCGCTCTCAGCATTCCCTTCTACCGGGATCGCTATGCACATCCATGTTCTAGTCATCCGATTCGTCCCCCAGATTTACCCGTGCGAGAATGTCGAATGAGACAAACTGTATCACGTCCTCATCATCGGGGGAATCCACCAGGGTACCATCTTGACTGCTGCGATATACATTTTCCGGTCGTCCCACCAGGTGTACCTCGGCGAGGACCGAAGATCCATCCTTTGCCGAACTGGCCGCCGACAGTGGTTCCACCACCTCGCTTTTCACGTATTCCAGTGCTCGGGAAACAGCTGTAGACTCACAGGACAGTTGGACAGTCAGCACGGAATCGCCACTGAACTGCGCCCCCTTATCCCTCTCCATTCCCGAGGGGCGTCGGTAGCGCTGACCATCTGAGCGGTCCCTCTCTGGCTCCCTCCGTCGGCCGGCATCTTCCCGACGCCGACCGGTATCGGCTCCCTCCCCTTCTTCCCCTTCCAGATCAAGAGTCTCCTCCTCAACCGCCGTCTCAAAATCGCTTTCTTCCATCCATGCAAACTCCATATCGCGGACGAAAACCCGATCCTCCGGGAGCGATTGCACGATCGAGGGCAGAACCTGAAGCAATATATCCCTGTTAACTTCACGTTCGGTAAGAGATTTCACCTCCTCGGCCACTTGCTGAGCTTCGGATTCAGCTTGCCTGTACTGGCGGGCCCATTCCTCCACGCGGCGGGATACATCCTTGCCGGTATCCAGATTGTCCGCCAGCTCACGCCCATATGCCAGCTCCCCCCCCCACATGACCCCCACGCCAAGCAGTATTGTGGCGGCCGCCCCCATGAGCCAGGGCTTTTTCTCCCGCAGGGCGTGGGCGGAAGCCAGTTCCTCGGGGATAAGGTTAATGTCAATATGAGCCTGGCCCGTACCCTGAACAAGCAATCCAAGGGCCGTACACGCTCCACCAATATAACTCCTCAGCCTCTTCCCATCCACCGAACTGGCAATATCAAAATTTTGCAGATCCTCAGGTTTTTCCACATCATACTGAAGATTATCCCCCAGGACCCGATCGAGCCCCTTCAGCCTGAAGGCATTTCCCACCGCCAGAATTTTCTGTATCTGCACCCCTTTGGAAAGGCTCTTATAATAGCCAAGGGATCTCTGTATTTCACTCACGATATTTTCAACCACCGGCTGCACTATACGCAACAGCTGTGCCTCCCTATCCCGCTCGGAGGCACGTTCCTTTATCCTCTCCGCCTCCTGCCAGGACACACCAAAATGGCTTTTCAATCGTTCAGTGATACCGTTTGCGCCTATCAATAAAGGCCGCATCCAAAACCGCGGATGATTCAGCACCAGCACATCCGTGCTCCGCGCCCCCATGTCAATCACGATACTCGCTTCGCCGGTATGGCCCTCAAACACAAGCATGTTATACACAGCCAGCGGACCGTCCTGGATAACACGTAAATTATGTTTCCATGGCTCCAGAAGTTCCATCAGCTCGTCAATGCTGTCCCGCTTGAGCGCGAAAAGCCCCACCTCTATCTCCTCGCCCGGCTGATGCTCCTCTTTCAACGGTTGATAATCCCATACAACGTCATCAATATCGAACGGGATCTGCTGGCGGGCCTCATAGGTGATAATTTCCGAAATGCTTTCCGGAACCGGCGGAAGGTTGATGAAACGACTGAAGACCTCACTCCCGGACACCGCCACACATAGCTCGTCGGAGGCCCCCACATCAAACCGCTTCTCAAATTCCTCAAGCCCCACCCGGTATTTCTCCATCTGCGCGGCATCTTCCTGGAGCCCGAGCGAGCTGAATCTCAGTTCTTCATACAGATTCAGTACAATCTGCTCGCTCCCACTATCATAATGCCCTCTGGCAACCTTGAGACTCCAATCCCCGAGGTCCAGAGCCCAGACTTCTTTAGCCACGATTAAGCTTCCTCCTCTGTTTCAGTTTGGTCGCTATCATAGACAATTGTCACCGCACGTGCAAGGACTCACCACCTATCTTCTTAAACCAAACCGCACATCTGTCCGCGATTTCCTCAATTCCGGCAGCGCCTTTCGCCTCCACCCAGGCATCCACCGGAAGCTTCCTGAACCAGTTCAACTGCGATTTCGCCAGGTGCCGCGTGTTTCGCTTTACACGTCGCACGGCCTCATCAAAAGACACCTCCCCCTCCAGCCAGGATATTACTTCTTTGTATCCTACCGCCTGTGATGCCTGAGGCCCAAGGCGATCTCTCAGCCGCCGCACTTCTTCCACAAGACCCGACTCAAGCATCTGCTCCACCCTTTCCTCTATACGCTCATACAGCACTCCCCGGGGCCATTTAATACCGACCGACACGTGCCCCACCTCCGGAGGTCCATCGAATTCGTTCTGTCTGGCACTGATAGGTTCACCGGTAATCTCATAAACCTCAAGTGCACGTTCAATCCGTTTGTAATCGGCTCTATCTATCTTCTCCGCCGATTCCGGGTCGACCCGTCTGAGACGATCATGGAGTTTCTCCACTCCCTCCCTGTCCGCCTTATCACGAAGCTTCCGGCGTATATCCTCGTCGGCCCCGGGACCGTCAAAAAGCCCCCACAGGAGAGCCTTCAGATAAAAGGGGGTGCCACACAGTAACAGAGGCACCGCTCCCCGCGCCCGGATTTGCTCCATCGCACCAAGAGCCCTCTCCCGAAACCGGGCTACGTTGAACTTCTGTTCCGGATCAACCACGTCAACCATATGGTGCGGCACTTCAGCCCGGTCCTCGGGAGCCGGTTTGGCCGTACCAATATCCATCCCTCTGTATACCTGCATCGAATCCACCGATACTATCTCCAGAGGATACTGGCGGGCCAGTTTTAGCGAAACCGCCGTCTTGCCGGCCGCCGTCGGCCCCAGAAGAACCCAGCACGGAGATTCTCCCTCCCCACCCTCACCAAACAGCTGGTTATCTGCTGAACTCATACTCACAATACACAGAAATGAATTTTCTCTTGCACAACCAACTCAATTATACCAAAAACAGTGTCCCGGAACTTTCCGGTTCTCATAAATGGCCACCGAATAGACTCTATGACTCCCACAGGATAAAAAGACGCCCCTATCGGGACGGCCCGACAAAACAGCTTACCTTGACACCCCGGTATCCAGCTTGTTCAATAGGAATAATACCAACCGAGCGTAATCCAGGCTCTGTCTGGAGCTGCGAGTATGGATTCGAACGACTGGCTTGGGGAGGGTCCCGCACAGGCGGGGCGCCCGCATCGACTTATCGACGCGACGCCGGATAGGGTTCCTCCGACCTCCGCGTCGTTCCGAGACGACAAACTCATTCTCAAATAGAGCTTAATCGTTAGCAGTATGGATTGTAAAATGGAATGCTGGGCAAATGTTTGATTTCATCTCGATAAAGGACTCGCCATGACATTTCTCAGGGCTCCGCGCAAAGACTTGCTGGTTTTAATGTTCACGATGGCGCTGACACTGCCGGTCGTTGCCGCCGCCGATTCGGATGAATCCCTCATCGAAGACGGACAACTGCAATCTTTCCTCCAGGAACATGTCCCCGAAAAGCCCGAGACCCCGGAACCGCCGGGAAAGGAAGAGCGGACGATATTGGTGGATCTGCTCCAGAAGGGCGATCCGGCCGAAACCGAACGGGTGGCCTGGATTCTGGGGGACTGGAAGGGCCCCAACAATGTGGAGCCGCTCCTCTCGGTCACGGAACACGATTCGGCCAACGTCCAAATCCAATCGGCCGAATCACTTGGACACCTGTCGGCGCATATCCGGGACGAGGATCGCAACCGGACGATCAGCCGGCTCCTGGAACTGACCCTCTCGGAGAATAACGAAGTTGTGGCGGCTGCGGTGGATGCGCTCGGACAACTGCAGGCTCAAAAAGCCAGGACGCGTATCGGAAAATCCACACAATCAGATGACCCTGCCGTGAAAATTGCGGCAATCAGGGCCCTCGGGCGGATAGGAGACAGAAAAAGTATGAAGACCCTTCGCCCCGCCCTCGAAGCTGACTCAACCCGCACCCGTAAGCATGCAATCCGTGCAATATCCCGCCTGGGTGATCCAGCTTTTGCCGAAGAGATCATACCGTTTCTCGAAAACGCCCGTCCCGCCCTTCAGATTGCGGCCATAAAGGCAGTTGTGCGGCTCAAAGCCACAGAAGAACAGGACGCTCTTATTGACCTGCTGCAGGAGGAGGACCGCCCGGCGATCCGCCGAACGGTTCTCCAGGCACTTGTCAGCCTTGGCGGTGAGGATCACCGCGAACACTATCTTCAACATACGGACGACCCGCATCACTCGGTAAGGCAGCTCGCTGTTGAGACGATCGGTCGATTCCAGATTGAAGAGGGAGCCCAGCTGCTGGGTGAGCGGCTTTCCGACGACCACAAACATGTCCGCGATGCTGCAGTCGATGCACTGGTGGATATCGGATCAGATAAGGTGGAAAAGGTCGCCGCCAACGCGCTCGATAGCGCTTCCGATCCGGCCAGGGCCGCCAGCAGCGAAGTTCTGGGACGCATGAAAAGTCCCAGACGGGCCGAGGTGCACGCTCAACTGCTGGAAGATAACTATCTACCCGCCAGACGCCGGGCCGCGTGGGCAATGGGAGAAATAGGTTATAAAGATGCCGGATCCCAGCTCTACGAAACTGCATTTAAAGAGGAGGCGGACGATATGGTCAGGGCAGCGGGCATCATATCAATGGGGAAACTGGGCCACGATGAAGTCCTGTCCAAATGCCGGACTCTGCTGCCCCAAAAACCCACGAACTCAGACCCGGGCGAGCCCACCGTCGTGCGAAGAGCAAGTGCGCGCGCTATGGGGTATTTAGAGGACACGGCAAATTGTGACCCTCTGCTGCAACGTCTGAACGATGTCGGGGGCGACATGCCGGAAACTGATTCCATTCGCCTCGAATCAGCTGTGGCACTCGGACGCATCGGGGATGAACAGGCCCTTGACGATCTGCGGGAATACATGGAATCAGAGGACTCGCCCCCCGACATCCGAGCGGCATGCCAGTGGGCCATTGGCCAGATCACGGGGGATCTGCCAGATTTAGAACTAGCAACCCCGGATCCACCTCAGCCGGATTACTTCATAAGACCCGCCGACTGATCGGAAGCCGGATAAACCCGCACATCTCTTTTATACATGAATCCCTCGGCAGGGGCGAAAACCGACATCTGCCCCCCGGGCTGCTAACCCGAATATCTCACAAACTCCAGAATATACTTATCCTAAACACCATCCACACAAGAAGTTATCGGGGATAAAAGATGTTCGTTTCCGTGCAGGGTGTTAGCCCGTATATTTCACGAGTCATCAGTGCGCCATCTATAGGAACAGACAAGGGCGTTCGTGTTCTTGCTGCTTGCGCACTGACGCCTCGTGAAAAGTCCGGATTAACTGAGAATAACAGGCTCCACTCCCTCCGGACGGCACGTGGATAAACGATCCATGGGCGAGCAGTCAAACCGGTATAAATGGGTGGAGCAGTGACAATCACTGGCCCCAAACCCCTTAATCGCCTCAGCCGAATCACACTCAACAGCTGCGCTGACCTCGCACTCCCGGTTATCCTCCGTCCTCCATACCACCGCTCCCCTCACGCGTGCTCCGCTTCGGAAATAGTCAATGTGCCAGTGGTTCCGCTTGCCGGTCCGGCGAAAATGCCGTTCAATTCTTTGTGGCAGATGTTTCATAGCACTCCCCGCATAGCAGTAATAACCAGCCGCATACTCCATCCGACCCAGAGCTCCCACATACCGTACGTAGGCCTCCTGACAGACACGAAGCACGAGACAGTATGTCCCGGATCGAGGCAGCGATGAGCTTTTCTCCCGGAAACTCTGCATAATTCCCATACCCCCGTTCCTCCCGTTTTCCTCATTTTGTTGTGTACGAACGATACGTCAGTTACCATGCCTTCCTCTGGATTCAATATATGGGGAGAAATTAAGAATGAAAAACTCAGATCTTGCGCTGCTCCTTTTATTGGCCGTCCTGATTATGTGTCTACATGCCTGTAATTCCCCTGGCGAACATCGGGATCCGCCCCCGCAGTCCGACGAGGCACCTCCCGAAATGTCGGATAAACAGCTGGATCGCTTCGCGCGGGCCGAACGCGAGCTCAGCGCCAATGATAGCCTGAGACGTCGACAGGCAGCAGTGCAGCTCCTGGGGATGGGGCATGAGTGGGCGGTGGAGGCAGTCCGTACAAAGATGCGGAGTACCGAAGATACGGATGTTCGGGTCGATATGATACGCGCTGCCGCGTTCACGATCGAGCATGACTGCTTTGAGGACATCCTCCGGTCTCTGAATGCAGCGGAATCAGCGGTCAGAAACGCGGCCGCCGAGGCGCTTCCCCGGTTCAGCCGACCGGAAGAAGTGCAGACTATGAAACATATGCTCCAGGATCCCAGCGTCGACACGGAAAGCAAAACGCTGCTGATTGAAGCCACGGGGAAAGGGTTATTTGTGGACGCTATCCCGATCCTGATTGACGCTCTGGACAACGACGATCCGAAACTCCGCAAAGCCGCCCTGAAATCCCTCGAATCGATATCCGGTCAGAGCTATGGTCCTGATCACCAGAAATGGACACGCTGGTGGGAGGCCAACCGCAACAGGAGTCGCGAAAAACTGCTGGAGGAACGGGTATGGAACCTGCGGGCCGAATTGCAGGCGGCGGAGCAGGAAACACATGAACTCAAGGCAGAACTGGAGGATTTCTCCCGGCTGGTCCGGGAAGATGCCCCCAAAAATCCAACATCTCTTCTGCAGGCCCTGCTCAATCCCCATAAAAGAGTCCGTGAATACGCCGCGTTCCGGCTTAGCCGCATCAGCAACAATGGGCTGGAGGGCCTTTCTCTGGATGACAGGAAAACCTATGAAATACTGGACAGAACGTTGAAGCAGGGCTCCCCCGTGGTGCAGGAAGATATAGTGGATCTGATCGTTTCGCTGGACGGAAGATATCGCCGGAATCTCCTTGAAACCGCACTCGACACCGACTCATCCACGGTCCTGGTTCGAACGATTGAGGGTATAAAGGGAGAATTTTCCGATAAGATACTTCGACGTCTGCGGCGCTGTCTGCAGCACGGCGATACCGAAGTTCGGGAGGCCGCGGCCAACGCGCTGGGCCGCTCCCGATCCCGAGATGCCATCCCGGCTCTCATGGATGTGCTGGAGGATCCGGGGGAAAACGTGCGCTGGTTCGCGGTGGAAGGACTTCGCAAACTCGAGGCAGAACGGGCTGTCCCGCAACTGTGCGAATTGCTTGCAGAGGATGAGAGCGCTCGTGTGAGAGAAATTGTGGCCACCGCACTCGGCGAGCTGGACCAACCGGGGGCTATACCCAGTCTCCGTAAAGCACTCGACGATGAAAATGAAAGAGTCCGAAACCGTGCTGCTTCCGCACTGAAGTCCCTCGCGGCAGGCAGTTTCGACAAAACCGGGATTGTCGCCGAAGCTTTCACCCAAAACGAACAACATGCACAGGCAGCGGAAGTGCTTCGGGATATCATCGATGAGTACGGTGAGGAGGAGGAGGAGACAGAGAAGGTCCAACAAACTCGCCGCAAACTGGCCGATGTTCTGAAACAGGACGGACAGTACCGGGACGCGGCAGAAGTGCTGACCGACATGATCGACGTAACGGAAGATGAGCCGGCCCTGCGCAGAGAGCTCGCGGATTGTTGGGTCCTCGCAGAAGAACCGGATCGGGCTGTGGCCATCATGAAGGACTGGCTGGAGGAAAATGATACCGATACGGAGACGGCCATCAAAGAAGGAATCGACCTGATCGAGACGCTGGAGAGGGAGGACGAACAGGAAGGCGCACGTGAACTTGCCCGGCTCCTGGTGCCGTCAGCAGAAGAAACGATGGACGAAGAAGTTATAAACACACTGAAAACACTGGCCGGGATGGACGAGAAAGACGAG
>JBKHGK010000028.1:0-11310 GCA_046539705.1 Candidatus Brocadiia bacterium
GGTGGGACTTGCATCCGGCAGAATCACCTCGCCAGCAAAAAGCTGATCACGTCCGATCAAGGACCTTTACCACCCGGCCTTCCACCTTCAGTCGATCTCGCGCATACAGATTGATGGCCTCGGGATAAGCCAGTTTTTCCTTTTCAAAAACCCTGTCCGCGAGGGTATGGACGTCGTCGGATTCCGCCACTCGGACGGCTTTTTGCACGATGATCGGGCCGTGATCATAGACGTTGTCGGCAAAATGCACGGTGCAGCCCGTGACTTTGCATCCGTGCTCGAGCACGGCCTGATGCACCCGGTCCCCGTAATAGCCCTGACCACCGAACGAGGGCAGCAGTGCAGGATGTATGTTCATCACCCGCAGATGGTAACGCTCGGGGATTCTGTAGAAACACATGAAGCCGGCCATCGCCACCAGCTCGGGCCGACACAGATCCAGTTCCCGCGATATGGCCTTACTGAAAGCGTCGGAGCTCTTGTACTGATCCCTGTCCACCACGGCGGTATCCACACTGGCCTTTTCCGCCCGTTCCAGACCGTATGCATCGGGTGTGCTGGATATCACCTTCACCACCTCCGCATCCAGCTCGTCAGTGCGGGACAGATCCAGGAAATTCTGCAGCGTTCTCCCCCCACCGGACAGCAGCACGGCCAGAGCAATCCTGTCGGATTCGTCCTCTCGCGCCGCCGGTTCGGGTTCGGTGCACAGAGCACCGCCGGTCTCCGTGGCCGCCCCGAAACCCTCTACAAATCCGCTCTCCTCCTGGTAATCCTTGTCCGGTGTATCCATCTGTCTCTCTCCTTTCGGCTGGTGGCTCATTACTCTCCCTCCGCAGGTTCTCCGCTTCCGCGGTCAATGACGATCGTCTGTCCTTCCGTTTCCATTCCGCCTCGTTGGAGTTTGGCCGGGTCGCCCGACAGCCGGTAACGATCCTGGTCCGCATTCCAGTCAAGCCTGTCACCGAAAGCCTCAAGTTCGGTATCCTCCACATAGTTGACTTTGACATCCTTTCGGGCAACGGCTCTGTGGAGGGCCCGATTGCCGGCATCCTTTCCTTCTCGGAAGAATAATGTCAGGAACTGCGAGTTCAGCCTTCGCTCTGCCTCTTTTACACTGACATCGTCCCGGGCGATGATCTGGCTCAGGACACTTCCGGGGGCGAAGATTGCCTCTGCCGAGCCGGATTCCAGGATCCAGTTGGTCTCACCTCCGGACTCAAATCTGACTTTTTCGCTGCAGTTCACGTGGCGCAGCTCCCGATCGCTGTTAAAATCGAGTTTCATGGATTCGGTCTGCAGCAGTGAATTTTCGAACGCTGCTTCCACGTCGCCGTAAAAACGGGCGGTGGACTGCTGGAAATCCGCCTCCATGCGTCTGGACCAGCGGATGGAATCATGTTCGCCGTTGTCCTTGTGTATCCTCAGTTCGCCTTCCCTTTCCGCCTCCAGCCGGTCCTCCAGCAGAAAGCCCTCCAGCCTGTCGGCCCGGAGGGTCCAGTCGGTCTTTCCCCTGCCCAGTGCCGAAAGGCCGCTGTCTTCTTCCCGCCCCGGTGCATCCTCCTCGGACTCGTCCTCTCCCTTCACCTCAAGCACGGCATCCTGACTGGCGATTATATGTTCTGGAGCCCTGTTCTCGCCGAACCTGACCCTGAGAAACTCCGCTCCCAGGGTCCGACCCGGCTGGGTGATTACGACATCCCCATAAAACGTCGCCTCCGGCTGTTCGGTTCTCTCATACAGCATCCAGTCCTGCCACTCAACCTCCATGGCCCCGGCAGTCGCATCATTCGCTGTTTCCTGCCTTTCAATATTCAGTTTTCCCCTGCGGGGACACTCGAAACGATTTGTTGCGGTTACGTAGCGGACCTTTGAGGATTCCAGTCGTTCGGTGCCGGCGGTGACCACCACTCCGTCGTCCCCTTCTCCGCTCATTTGAATGGCCCGCTCTCCCGCCTCCCAGACGGCCTTTGCGCACTCGACCTCCTGGGTCTCATCCCCGTCGGTATGGGTGATTGTCACATCCTTTTCGGCAGAGGCACGTTTGAGCTCCTCTCCGGTACTATCAAACCGCAGGGCCAGATCCTCACATGTGAGGGAAGTGTCTTCCTGTTTGACGTGCACCTTCCCCTCGAAGTTAGCCCGCTGGTTGGAAGTATCGTATTTCATACCTTCCTCCCATGTAACCGTCACGGGTTTATCTCTGGCCAATCCCATGGCCTCACCGGCATCCGCATCGCCGGACTCGCGCGTTGGTTTCTGTATCAGGGTGCCGGCATCACGAACCTGGAATCGGTTATCCAGGCGCAAAAACGTCATATGTGACGCAGTGACTGAAAAATTGGACCGTTCAACTCGGGCCTCATCCCCGGTCAGCGTTCCGGTCTGGGTCACATCCTCCCAGACAAATTCATCGCCCGATGCTTTCTGATCTCTGTATTTAATACGCACCTGACCGCTGGCGGTAATCTCCCGCACCTGGACCTTGCCGCTGTCATTTCCGGCATCCAGAGAGATCTCCAGTTTATCCGCCTGCAGGCGTTTTTCCCCGCTGACTACTCTGACGTTATCGCGAAAGGTGATTCGTCGGACACCCTCATCATATATCATTGGGCCATCCGACCTGATGACAACATCCTGCAAACCGTCGCCGTCCTCCTCATCGGGCCTGCCGGCCGCCAGGAAATCCTCCGACACGTCCAGCAGTTTCGCCTCCACATCGGATTTGACCCTGCCCTTCTGCACCACCAGATCGGCCCCCAGCCCTTTGCCGTCAATCACCATGGTCAGTTCCTTACCGCCTTCCGTATTCCGGAAACGTTTCATACGCACATGTTCATTGCCATCAACTTTCTGATCATCGGCAAAATAGGTCACCTGGGTCGTTTCTACGGAAAAGTCATCCCCCGTCGCCCGAACCGATTCCCGCATATCAACCGTGGCCGCATCTTCATTAAAAATGGCCGTCTCCGCGACCAAACGCACCTCCCCAATCCGGGCGTCCACACCGCCTCCCTCCTCATCCGGTTGGACCATTGAGATTATCACCGGAGACATAATCCGATAGAGGTCGTCCTCGTCCAGAGTCGCCCGTTCCCCCTTCACCGTGGTTTGCTCGCCGCTTTCCTCATCGCTGATGTCTCTGCTGAACTCCTCAACCGTCATGACCTCCTCTGTGTCCTCCTGAACATCCTCTTCCGCCCCTTCACTACTGCTGTCGTCCGGGGGGGCCGCCTGTTCAGAAGCACCGTCAGAGCGATCGTTAAACTCCGCGATCCGATCCTGAAGCCAATCATCAAGCCCCATAGAATACACCGAATAACCGGTGATGATGACAAAGAGGATATATGCGGCGATTTTGACTATACGTTTGATGCTCAAGTATTCCCTCCGAACAGTATTACGGCTTCATATTCTGCGATTTATAACGTTCATCAATCGTCTCTCTGGACGGCATGGCCGGCTGGGCCCCCTGGGTTTCGGTGGAGAGGGCGGCGGCGCACACGGCCAGTTCAGCGCTTTCCCGCAGGCTTTTGCCCTCCGCCAGTCCCACGGCCAGAACCCCGGCAAAACAATCACCGGCTCCCACCGTATCGACGGGATCCGCCGCTGCTCCGGACAGCGATTCTATACCATCCTGCTGAGCCAGCAAAACACCGTCCTCACCGAGGGTGACCGCCACAGATCCGGCGCCCGTCTCCAGCAGAGCAGCAGCAGCCGACCTGCCGGTGGCGTCCTCATCACAGCCAGCGAGCTGTCTGGCCTCCTGCTCGTTGGGCGTCAACACATCCACCCCTCTGACCACCCGGTCAGGCAGGCCTCCCTCCGGTACGGGGGCGGGATCCATAACCACCAGCACATCGTGAGCATCAGCCACGGACAGTGCGGCTTCTACGGCATCCAGGGGCAGTTCAAGCTGCACCAGCAGCACCGCGGACCGACCGATGATCTCGGCTCTGTCCTTCACATCGCCGGGTGTAATCCGGTGATTGGCGCCGGGGGCCACGCTGATCATGTTCTCCCCCTGACCATCAACCAGGATAAGGGCAACTCCCGTGTGGGCATCCGGGTCGGCAAGCAGTCCGTTCACATTTATATCGTCCTCACGCAGCCGCTGCCGCGTGGCCCGGCCCATAGAATCGTCTCCCGTTCGGCCCATAAATGAGACCCTGGCCCCCGCACGCGAGGCGGCAATGGCCTGATTGGCGCCCTTTCCGCCGCCCGCCCGGTAAAATTCGCCACCTGTCACCGTTTCACCGGGACGGGGCAGCCGCGCGCCGGCGACGGTGAGGTCTGTATTGCAACTTCCGAGCACAGCTATCTGCGGTTCACTCATCGTCCTGATATCCCGTGTATTCTTTTGAAGGATCACCTCTGAAGGGGCTTGTCAGAAAATGGAAAACGCTTCCGATCGGCCCGGTGACGGTCTTTAACGGAGTCATTCTGTAGTGCGGCTCCTCCAGCGTACCACTTATCCTGACTCGAGACAGCTGTCGCTGTACGGGTTTGAGAACCCATCTGATGGCCTCGCCGATGACAGGGACCCCACCCTCGGAGGGTGTGGCGGCGTACATTTCCATATCCACCGCACCCTCGCCCAGCCCTATGGTGCCCGATCCGGTCATCTCGGCGGCGGGACTGTTGAGCCGGAAAGAATTTATGGTCAGCTGTCTGGTGTTGAAATCGAAAGATACTTCCCCCCTGTCAAAGTTGCCATATCGGCCGGGCGAGGACAGCTGCAGGACGTTGACCAGCCCCAGGAAGAAGGGCGCGCGCCAGACTTTACCCTCCGTGAGATTTGTCGTGCCGGTGCCCTCCACGTGTTGATCCTCACCGGTTCTGCCCGACACTTCCACGAGCCCGGAAAGGCGGCCCTTAAAGTCATGTTGTTCATCGGTGAGTTGTTCCAGAAGATGCGGCAGAACCAGTCGCCTGAATTCCATCGATCCACTGTATTTGACTCCCCCATCGTCCCGCCTGCTGACCGTGCCCCAGGCATCAAAAGGGCCACCGGCGATTTTCCCCGCCATACGGGGGATCCTCACACCCTCATTGTTGACCAGCACAGTCCCGTTGAGCGATCTCATCCGCGCACCTGTCAGCGCCCACTCGGCTCTGCCGTCATGAAGGTTGAGCCGTACGCGATATGAAACGGGCTCATCCTGATCCAGATCGTAGGATATGCGAGAGTACAATGCGGCCAAGCCCTCGGGGTGGAGTTCGTTCCACAGTTCCTCCCCCACACTCGGCAGAGCACGGACGAGTTGGTCGCTCAGGGTAAGAAGTGGTGCATCCAGATCCAGGGTCCCGCTCCGTCCATCACGTGCAAGCTCGCCGGTGATCTCAACCCGACCCGGTTCCGGTTGATCGCCCATTGGCGTGGACCCATCCCTTTCGACCCTTCCGGACATCCGTGAGATCTCAATCCCCTCGTGATCGAACCGGACCCGCGCCGAAACGTCGTGGAGCGGCATGGGCGAAAGCTCGGTCCGGATACTCCCTCTGGCAAATTCCACCGTGCCCGAGACCCGGGTGTCGTCGCCACTCTGCCGGATCTGGATGTTGCTCTGAGCCATACCGCGGGGCTGGAGAAGTTCCCAGAGTTCATCACCGAAATCGGGGATGGCCCGGACCGTCTTCTCGTCCAGGTGAAGACCTTTGAGATCAACGTTGAGGTCCAGCGGTTCTCCTTTGGTGTTGAAAACTCCATTCAGGAAGATGCGGGGCGAATGTCCATCCTGTTCTACAACCCCTCCCACATCCCTCAGCTCCACGCGGTCCTCATCTATATCCACCCGCCCCTCCATCTCCGCCAGGTCAAAAGGCAGCTGGTCGACCTTCAGGCTGACCCCTCTCATGGTGGCACTGGTTGTGAATCTCAACTCACCCCGCTGCTGGTCCTCAACCGTCAGATCAAGGTCCGCCAGGCCCTCCGGATGAATGGCGTCCCATACCTCCTCGCCCACTTCGGGTATCGCGCCAACGCTCTCTTCCGTCAGGGGGAGATCTCGGGCATTAATTTTCACGCGGGCCCCTTCTGGCTTCATGTAATAGGTTCCGTCAACTCCAACACTCGAGGGCTGACATGCCTTCTCGCCCAGTCCCAGTTCGGCCGGTGGAATATGGCCGGTTACGTTGCGGAATATCACCCTCCCATCGGTGATGATTATCTCACCGCCCATTTCCTCCAGCCGGGCATCATAGAACTTCGTCCGGCTGGTCAGCCCGCGCAACCCCAGCCGCGCGCTGTAGGCCGGTTTCTCGGCATCCTCGGAGGCCGATAGCGACAACTGGCCACTGATCGGCCCCCTCGGCTTGAAGATTTCCTCCAGTTTGTTACCCAGGGGGATACGATCCAGCAGTTCTCGATCCACCTGCAAATTGTCTATCCGCGAGCGCACCCCGAAGGCATCTTCACCCACCCAACCATCAATGGACATGCCCCTCAGCGCACCCCGGCTTATGTTACCCGTGAAATCGTAATTGACCGAGGCCGGTGACCTGCGGGACAGGTGCAGGTTGATCCCCTCAATTGTGCGGGGCCGGGATGATTTGAAAATCATGGGCGCCCGTAAAGAGACCAAACCGTCCTCCGCATAAAAACCGTCTTCGAGCAGTGCACGGGGAGGCTCTTCGGCAGGGGCATCGTCGACCGGCCGAATCATACCCTCAAAATTCCATCCGCCTGTGTCCGGATCCCGGTCCAAAAACATCTCCGGGCGCACCAGTTCGACCCTCCGCGGCACGCGATTCCCCCTCAGGAACTGTTCAAAATCGAACTGCACCCGGGCCCTCTCACAGTTCAGTATGTCCCGATCCCTCTCCGGAGGAGTTATTGCTATGCCTTCCAGATGAAGGCGCAGCGCCGGAGACAGCGAGGCCCACCGGAGCATTATTTCACCGCGGGCCGCACGGTGAAACTCGCCTTTGATGCTCTTCTGGATCCGGGAAGGTGCCGTTTCCTGTTCCCACACATACCACCCGGCAAATCCGGCCACGACGAGCAACAGCAGAAGAGCCAGCATCGCCACCACGAATATCTTCAGCAGCTTTTTGAGCATGGCCGGTCCGTGTGAAATTCTCACGATTACATCGCCAATATGCTTCGGGGCGGCGGCCAGCCACACGTCCGCCAGCCGCGCCTTCAGCCCCGTTTATCGCCTCCTCAGGCGGGACTTCACTCAATCCGTCTCCCCGCGATAGACCTTCAGTGCGCAGAATTCTCCGCACATCGAACACTGATCCAACTGCTCCTGCTTTTCATCCCTCATCTTCTGAAACTTCCGCGGATCCAGCGCATATCGGGCCATTGCATCCCAGTCCCGCTCGGTTCTGGCCGCGCTCATGGCGCGGTCTCGCTCAAGAGCGGACTCAATCCCGTTGGCAATATCCGCCACATGGGCCGCTATCCTGGCCACCACAACTCCCTCCCGGACGTCATCTCGGTCCGGCAGCCCCACATGTTCGCGCGGAGTGAGGTAACACAGGAAATCAGCTCCCTCTGAGGCAGCAATAGCACCTCCAATTGCTCCTGCCACATGATCATATCCCGGCACGGAATCCGTGGGCAGCGGGCCGAGCACGTAGAAGGGCGCCTCGCCGCATGCCTCCCGCTCCAGCCGCACATTCTCGGCGATATCCTGCAGCGGGACGTGCCCCGGGCCTTCAATCATAACCTGAACACCGCGTTCCCGGGCCCGTTCAGCAAGTTCGCCCAGAACCTTCAACTCGTGCATCTGAGCCTCATCCGTGGCGTCATCCAGACAGCCCGGTCTAAGACCGTCACCGAGACTGAGCGTAACATCATGTTCGGAGGTTATATCCAGTATCGCCTCGTAATGTTCATACAGAAAACTCTCCCGCCCGTGCTCCTTCATCCATTTTATCATAAACGAGCCGCCGCGGCTCACCACCCCCATCTTCCTTTCCTCCAGCAGCGGGATGGCATCTCGAATAATCCCTGCATGCACGGTGACAAAATCCACTCCGTCACGTGCGTGCCTGTCCAGCACGTCAAGATAGGACTCGGCGGAAATCTCCGCCGGGCTGCCCTGCTCCAGCACATTTTGATACACCGGAACGGTCCCAACAGGGCGGGGGCAATCCTCAACAACATTCTTCCGCATCTCGTCGACATCACCACCGATGCTCAGGTCCATCACGGCATCCGCACCGGCCTCAAGGGCCGCCTGGAGCTTGGCGCCCTCCTCATCCGCACTGCATCTGGACGGGGAGGTGCCGATGTTGGCGTTGACCTTCGTGCGCAGGCCATGGCCTATACCCACAGGTTCAAGGTTATCATGATGAACGTTGGCCGGTATCACCACTCGCCCCCGGGCAATCTCATCGCGCAAAACCTCCGCTTCGATATTCTCGTCCGCGGCCACCCGTTCAATGGCGGGCGTTATCTGTCCATCTCTGGCTGCAACAAGCTGTGTCATAATTACACCAATCAGAATCGTCGTTATTACCGTGGCCCGAATATTGCCGTGCCGATCCGGACCATATTCGCTCCCTCCTCCACCGCGACGCGGTACGAGTTGGTCATACCCATGCTCAGCACCTTCAGCTCCACCCCCGGCGGCGGATCATCCTGAAGCCGGTCGTACAGTTCCCGCATGCGCCGAAAATATGGCCGGGCTCTCTCAGGATCCTCAAAATATGGTTCCATCGTCATCAACCCCTCAACCAGCAGATTCTCCATTCCCCCCACCTGCTCGATGACCTCCACCGCATCATCGGGCATAACTCCATATTTGCTCTCTTCCTCCCCTATATTTACCTGCACATAAACAGGATAGGTCTCCTCAACGCGTTTGCTGATTCCCCGGGCCACCTTCAGACTGTCCACCGTCTGTATGAGGTCGAAAAGCCGCAGCGCTTTGTTAATCTTGTTGGTCTGCAGATGCCCGATCATGTGCCAGGAAACGTCCTTTGCCCTGTCGCCCAGATTGCGCTGCACGCGGCGGGCTTCCTGAACGTAATTTTCCCCCACGATACTGACGCCGGCATCGATTGCCCGTGAGAGGTCATCGGCGTCCCTCGTTTTCCCGGCCGCCACCACGGTCACATCCTCCGGGATCTCCCGGCGGATACTCTGCAGGTTTTGCTCTATAGTTCCGGCATTGCTCATCTCTGTTCACACCTCTCTTTGCAGTCCATCCTCCGTTTTTCTGAGTTTTTTAAATCCGTGCTCCTTCAAACTGGCGTCAGAAAGAACATCCCCCCGTCCAGGGCTGAAACTGGCCGGCACCTTTTTCACAGGGCTCCCGCAGGAGGGGCAGTGTTTTACAGGTTCCTCGCTCGCGGACTGCAGCTCCTCCCACCCGTCGGAACACCGGGAACATCCCTCGTCAATCGCCTGGTAGACATACAGGGGCATGATCATCCTCGGGAACGTCATAGATACCGCACAAAAGAATTATCCTCATCCACGAGTACTTTCCTGGCGTCGATAGGTTCATCGGCCAGCTCAAACCCCATGATGATGACCTCGTCGCCCTCCTTTATGCGGTGGGCCGCGGCACCGTTCATGCAGATCACACCCGAGCCGGGCTCGCCTGGAATAATGTAAGTCTCCACCCGTGCGCCGTTGGTATTATCCACAACCAGCACTTTCTCCCCCTCTTTCATACCCGCCTTGTCCATCAGATCCCGATCTATAGTGATGCTGCCGACATATTCCACGCGCGCCTGGGTTACAATAGCATTGTGTATCTTTGATCTCAGAAACCAGCGCATAAAAGTGCTCGTAAATGCAGGAAGGAGGGAAAGCTCACAGCCGCGAGACCCCGTTTGAACGCGATCCCGATGACTGATTCAGTATATCCGGCACGCTTGGGAAAATCAATTTAGTGAGCGGAGATGTTCTGTCCGAACTGCGGACGCCGCCCGGCGTGCAAATTAAACCATTATGCCGGGCTTACAGGCCACCGCTGACCCTGTAAGCTATTTCTGGAACGCCAGCCGGATCACTTCGGCGGCGATCTCGGCAGCAGGAACGGTGAACTGAGCTATTTTATCCCCGTAGTAGGAATAAGCCACCTCCAGCTGCGTCTCCCGGGCCCCCACTTTCATCACCTTATCCAGTTTGATCGACCGATTCTCCTCCTGACCGTCGAAAATAATGCGTTTGGAGGTCACGTATAATTGTCCCGGTTCCTGTTTTTCGACTTCCCGTTTTTTGATTCTTCCCCGGCGGGTGTTCAGGCGAAAGCTCCGTAAAAAGGCACTGTTGGAAGAGGCGAGGGGACGGAATGAAATTCCCTTGCTCCGGTAGGTGAGATCCTCTTCCACCGTGATCATTTGCGCCTGGCTCTTCCAGTGGCAGTGTTCGCCGTCCTTCAGCAACAAATCACATGATATCTGGGGCAATTCCCCCGAGGTGATCCGTCTCAGCAGAGGGTTGAGCTGCGACGCCGTGGCGCGGATCAGGCCGGAAAGACAATCCAGGGTATCCTGGCTGCCCACATACCCCTTGAGAAACTCATCACTGTTGATGTAGAGATTTTTCGCCGACAGAAAGCCTCCTGAAAAAGCAGCGGTCAGGACCTCGGTCCATGGAATCCGGCGGGGCTTTTCAAGGGTGTTGTTGGCGTATAATCCACCGTCCGTCATCAGAAAGCCTTTTTTGCCGTTGCCCGATAGTATGGTGTTATCAAGCAGACACACCGGCAACTCATCCTGCGCCTGCGGGGCATAGGTCTCGATCGCGTTGTTGAGTGCTTCCGGCGAAATATGCTCCGCCAGGTAAGCATGGCTGTCGCCACGGAAAATGGATGTTTTATCTCCCAGCATCTTTTTGATTGCTCTGTCGAGCCTGCTTTCATGTTTGCCCGGAGAGTCAGTGACCGGATGCGCGGATTGCTGGTCCTGCTGTGCGCCAGGTTTCTCTCCCTCCGCGGGGGCGTTTTTCAGCCGATTGAATAAATCGCGAACACGTTGTTCGGGTATCGACCACTCACGCTCCATCAATCCCAAAAGCTGGTCTTCCCCCCCATCGATCCGCTCGTCGTTGTAGGCCACCCGCAGACATGTTTCAAGGACCTGCCACTTTTCATCCGCATCCAGCATGTCGTTGGCCCGATGGACAAGTTCAGCGCCCGTTTCTTCTTCCACAATGTCCAGTGCGTCGCGCAGTTCCTCTTCGGTTATATCGGCGAACAAACCGGATGCATTAATCGATTGGCAGGCCAGAGCAATCTGGCTGTCGGAGATCCGCCCATCCGCCGCGATCATCTCCGATATGAGATCCAGCACGAGTTGTCTCTTGTCGTTGTCAATGACATCTCCGGTTCCGAAAACTGGCAT
>JBKHGK010000029.1:0-11212 GCA_046539705.1 Candidatus Brocadiia bacterium
GCTTCTACAATGATAAACGTTTGAGGCTTGAGAAATATGCGGGCCATCCTTCCGCATCGAACCGCTTCCGTCGCCCTGTTTCCTCATGGGCGGCTCTGATTGCTACCGGTTGGAGCAGCAGCCTGCAGGGCAGGATTCTTTCCCTGCTTGAACTCTGTGCCCTTCCGCGGCACACTGGAATATCCGGGTACAGATTTACGGCAGCAAATTGTTGTCTCCGCTTCCGATGCATACGAATGTCTCTCAGGTCCAATCTGGTTGAATATAATGGACTCAAACGCTACTCTACTGACTTCAATGGAGATTCCTGGGAGATCTATCGTGTGTCGGGACACTGATAACAGCCCTCAAAATGTTTCCGTATCTGTGGTGATACCCGCCCCACCTGCCACTGACCATGTCCCGGCCTGTATTGAGAGCGTTCTGCAGCAGAATCATCCTGCGGACGAAGTTATTCTGATCACCGAGCCAGGACTTAGCATCGAGAACCTCCCCGAGACGGTGCGCGAGGTCGAGGTTGAAGAATGCGATAATATGGCCGCCATGGCCGAAACCGGCATGCGAACGGCCGGGGGCGAGGTGCGCGTGCTTCTGATGCCCAACTGCATTCCGGAAGATTCCCGGTGGCTGGAGGCTATGCTGGAACCGTTTGAGGATGAGGAAGTGGGAGCTGTGGTTTCACAATGCGTCTCTCATCACGATCGAAACAGCAACCTCTCCGCACGGGTGATGGATGCGGTGGAAAGCCCGGAGCTAACGGACGACGATGGCCACGGTGACATGCATCTTCTCACCCACCTGGCGGACGCCGTCCGTGGGGAGCTGGTGGAGGAACTCGGACATCTGTACGATGATTCCCTGGAGACTCCCGGTGAGGCGGTCGACCTGGCCATTCGGCTCAGGCGGGCCGGATACCGGATCGTTCTCAGCGCTGGATCCGCGGTGCAATATCATGACCCATCGGCCGCCCGGTCTCTGTCCGGCGTGCTGGGGAAGGCGATAGAATACGGACGAACCGATGCCGTTCTGGGGCGGGCGTATAACGTGGACTGGATCGGCAGCCGCCTGTATGCGGCCGGCGTGGCCTCCTTTTTCCTGCTGCCCGTTGCGCTCATGAATCGTCCCATCGCTGTGATTCTCGCGGGGCTGCTTTTCGTCTGGGGTTGGTTTTTACCTCTTCGCCTCCCCGTGCTTCGGTGGGAGACACCGGTCTCCCTTTTGAATATTGGCGTGTATGCGGCTATCGTGCTGAGCATCCGGAATCACTGGGCCCCATCGGTGTTTCCCCCACGCGAGTGGCATCCGGCGATCATACGACAGTGGTGCCTTGTGGTCGCAATGAGCGGCTCGTATTTGGGATTGGTCCTGTACGACGGATTGAAAGGAACCATCCGGGAGCTGCGGGACCTGAAGGGATTGCTCTACAGTCCCGCCGTTTTCGCGTTGAGCAGTCTGTGGTATGCGATTGCGGGAGGCGGTTATATCCTGGGGTTCTTTGCAAAAAACGGGCCCGCACGTACCGAGAACGATAACTGAATGATATTTCTGCAGTCCGATTTCCAACTGACATCCCGAACGGGAGAAATGGTCAATGAGTATTCTTGTGACCGGTGGAGCCGGCTTCATTGGAAGCCATGTACTTGATCGTCTTGCGGCCGAACAGCGACACTCCGTATGCCTGGACAATTTCAACGATTATTATGATCCGGACCTGAAACGAAAAAACGTAACGACCCTCGGAGACAGCGAGTTCGTACAGATTGAAGAGGGTGACATCCGCAACGAGGAGCAGTGCCGTGATATCTTTCGGCGTTACTCCATAGACCGGGTGATCCACCTGGCGGCCAGGGCGGGAGTGCGTCCGAGCATAGAGCAGCCGGTTCTGTATGAAGAAGTGAACTGCACCGGCACGCTGAATCTGCTCGAATGCGCCCGGGATGAGGGGGTGGAGATGTTCGTGTTCGGCAGCAGTTCATCGGTCTACGGGGAGAGCACCTGCGCCCCTTTCAGCGAGGATGAGGCGGCGGACCGGCCCGTCTCTCCCTATGCAGCCACCAAACGCTCCGGGGAGCTGTTCGCCCATACCTACCATCACCTGTTCGATTTTCCGGTGGTGGCCCTGCGGTTTTTCACCGTTTACGGCCCTCGCCAGCGGCCGGATCTGGCCATACACAAATTCGTGAGACTTATGGATGAGGGGAAACCGATACCGATGTACGGCGACGGGTCCAGCAAACGGGACTACACTTACGTCGACGACATCGTGGATGGCGTCCTCGCCGCAGTTGACAGCAAGCTTGAATTTGAGATCATCAATCTGGGAAACTCCAATCCGGTTCAGCTAAGTGACCTGATCGACCTCATTGGTGAAGCGGTGGGCCGTGAACCGAAGATCAACCAGCTCCCGGACCAGCCGGGGGACGTTCCGCTTACCTGTGCCGACGTCACGAAGGCCGAGGCACTCCTGAACTATTCGCCCCAGGTGTCGATCCAGGATGGACTGAGCCGTTTCGTGGAATGGTACAGGTCCAGCAATCACTGAGATACAGGTGGACAATGAGCAGACAGGAAACCGACACAACCGTATTCAGCGATGTACCCTCCGTGCTGGAGGATATCCGGCAGGGACGATTCGTCATAATCGTTGACGACGAAAATCGCGAGAACGAGGGGGATCTCGCCCTGGCCGCCGAACATGTTACGCCGGAAAAGGTGGCTTTCCTGCTGAACGAAGCACGTGGTTTCCTCTGCCTGGCGATTGACTCCTCAATTGCCCGGCAGATGGACCTGCCCCCCATGGTCTCGGAGAACCGCAGCCGACACGGCACGCCTTTCACCGTCTCGGTTGACGCGAAAAACGGCATCTCCACCGGTGTCAGCGCTCGGGACAGAGCACAAACCATCCAGACCGTGATAGATGATGAGGCATCTCCGGACGACCTGGTCCGCCCGGGACATATAATGCCCCTGGCCGCCCGAGACGGCGGAACTCTTGTACGTGCCGGTCACACGGAAGCAGCGGTTGACCTGACCAGACTGGCCGGGCTGAAACCCGCCGCCGCCATCTGCGAGGTCATGAATGAAGATGGAACCATGGCCAAGCTCCCCGACCTTCGCAAGATGGCCGAGAAACATAATCTGAAAATCTGCTCGATCGCCGACATCATACAGCACCGTCACCAGTCGGAATATCTGGTGGAAAAAACCGTTACGGTGGGATTACCCACTCCCTGGGGCGATTTCAGGCTGCACTACTATAAATCCGACGTGGATGACCGCGAGCACATAGCCATCACCTGTGGAGGACTCGGAACCGAGGACTCCGAACCGGCCCCTCCGATCGAGGAACCCGTCCTCGTCCGGGTGCATGACGAGTGTTTCACCGGCGACGTGCTCGGCTCCTACAGGTGCGATTGTGGAGAACAGCTCCAGGCATCCCTGCAGATGATACAGGATGAAGGACGCGGGCTGGTTCTCTATATGCGGCAGGAGGGACGCGGCATTGGGTTGGAACACAAACTGCATGCCTACGCACTGCAGGAAGAGGGACTTGATACGGTGGAGGCGAACGAAGAACTCGGTTTCCCGGCCGATAAACGCGAATACGGTGTCGGCGCACAGATACTGCGACACCTCGGGATCCGGCGAATGAAACTCATATCAAATAACCCGCGCAAGTTCCGCGCGCTCAGCGGATATGGCCTCGAGGTTCAGAAACGCGTACCCATTGAAATTCCGCCGAGAGAAGAAAATATCCGTTACCTGCGTACCAAAAAGGAAAAAATGGGACATATGCTGCAGTTGGACGATGATGCCGACGAAGATTGATCTGACGGACTGAGCTGAGAATGGGCTTTTATTCGCCACACCACAGAAAAAACGATCTGGTGTGAAACGGATCAAACAATAACGCAGACGCTAACCCTACGGAGGATGTATATGGTCGAAAACACATCGGATGAATCAAAGGCCGTGATCTTTGACCTGGATGGCGTACTGGTCTCAACCGACGAGTATCATTACCGCTCCTGGCAGCGGATGGCCGATGAAGAGGGTATACCATTTGACAGGGAGTTCAACCACAGATTCCGCGGCGTCAGCCGGATGGAATGCCTCGATATGCTGCTTGAACAGACCGACCGCGATTACACAGACACGGAACGACAAAAGCTGGCCGACCGCAAAAACGGATATTACCGGGAGATGATCGCGGAGCTCTCTCCACAGGACATGCTGCCCGGCGCCCGGGGCACCATCGATGAACTGCAGGACCGGAAGGTCGATATTGCCGTTGCAAGCGGGTCGAAGAACGCCCCGTTTATCATGGACAAAATCGGCCTGAAGAACGAGATCGAGACTTTGGTCTGCGGCCTTGATATAGAGAACAGCAAGCCCCATCCCGAGGTTTTCCTCAAAGCCGCCGAGCAGCTCGGCGCCCGGCCCGAACGTTCCCTCGTGGTTGAGGATGCACAATCCGGGATCGAGGCGGCTAACAGGGCCGGAATGCACGCTCTGGGAATCGGCGAACACGAACTGCATGGCGCCGACCAGACTGTGCCCTCTCTGGCCGATATCTCGGTCGATGCAATGCTTGACATAATTGGGTAGCCGGCCAGCGGGTAAGTATCCAGTGAACCACCTTCTCCAGCAGATTCTTCGCCGTACGGCGATACCTGCGGGAGACTGGCCCCCAAGCCGGGCGGGACCTCACGAACGCCGGGAACCCCGCTGAAAACAGGATCTCAACAAAGAAACCGCACAGCGCCCGGCACCTCCTCATTCCCCGGCAATATGTGAAATGAGCGTGGTCCCCGGAATACCTGCCTCACCCGAGATCATCGAATAATCCACCTTTCACTCAATCGGTGAAACCCAGCCATGAAGATCGTCGCCGACAGAAACATACCCTACCTTCAGGAGGCCTTTGGAGCTCTCGGCGACGTGAGCACCTTTGCGGGCCGGGAGATTACACCAGAACAGGTACGCGATGCAGACCTGGTGATTGTACGGTCGGTGACCCGGGTCGATGAAAGGCTCCTGGGGGACAGCTCCGTCCGGTTTGTGGGAACGGCCACCATTGGAACGGATCACGTGGACGTGGATTATCTGAGACGCGCCGGAATCGGATTTTCCAACGCGGCCGGGAGTAACGCCAATTCCGTTGCGGAATACGTGGTATCTGCCCTGGTAACAATCGCCCGGAAATACGGAATGGATCTGACGGAACAATCAATCGGCATCATCGGCGCGGGTAACGTGGGGAGCAAAGTGCGCGAAAAGGCCCGGGCCCTCGGCATGAAAACCGTGCTCAACGATCCTCCGCTCGCACGAAAGACCGGGGATCCCGTATACCGACCACTTTCGGAGGCCCTCGACACAGATATCATCTCTCTCCACGTCCCGCTGACGGATCTGGGCCCCGACGCAACGCGTAATATGGTGGACCGGGAGTTTCTGGACTCAACCCGACAGGGTGCAATCCTCATAAACACCTCAAGAGGCGCTGTGATTGTGGAAAGGGAGCTGGAAATAGAACTCCGGACGGGAGGGATCACGGGAGCCGTGCTGGACGTCTGGCGCGAGGAGCCAGATATAAACGTTGACCTGGCCAGACTTGCCGATATAGCCACCCCACACATCGCGGGCTACTCACTGGACGGAAAAGCGGAGGGCACGCAAATGATTCTGCAGGCGGCATGCCAACACCTGAATCGACCGGTCCCGATTGAGGTCACAAAGCTCCTGCCCCCGCCCGACGTCCCCGAACTAACTCTCAATACGGAGAAACGCGCCGACACTGTTGTTCGCGAGACGGTCCGTCGGATATACGACGTGCGACGGGATGACGCCGAGCTCCGGGAGGGGCTGGAGTTGCCGTCCGGGCAGAGAGGGGATCACTTCGACCGGCTTCGCCGCGAGTATGGCGACCGTCGAGAATTCCACAACACCACACTGCAAATAGAACGCTGCCCTCAACCCGCACGCGATGCGCTGATCGGGCTGGGTTTCCGGCTTCCGTGAAATATACGGGCAAAGCGGCCGAAAATCGTTCACATTCCGAAGGGGCGCTTGGGATAGAGCGGGTTGCTGGTGAACCGTTGACGGACAGGAAAACTCTATCTTTCTGGCGGAGCACAATGATAATCTTGCATTCCCCATGCTCCCCCGCCCCGTCGGAACGGGGATTTCCAACCCCGGGCTCCCCCGCTGCCGGGTTCATCCTGGGCGAACGGAACCAACCACAAAAGCGGGAGCCCCCGCGAACGCAGATTCCTCCATCAATTTACATCTGCGCACGCTTCTGCTATCATTCTGGCGTTTCCAGGAGACTCGGGAATTGACGTAAAATCTAACGTTTCGCACACTTTTCACAGGGAGCAACCAACAGATGGCTGGCAACGACTTTGGTATTATGGGTATGGCTGTAATGGGGCAAAATCTTGCTCTGAACGCGGAGAGCAAAGGATTCTCGGTATCCGTCTACAACAGGACCACATCCACGATGGAGGAGTTCGTTGAGGAAAGGTGTGAGGGGCGGGATGTGAGCGGGTATCGCACGGTCGAGGACTTTGTAGAGTCGCTGCAGCGTCCGCGTCGTATAATGATACTGGTCAAGGCCGGGCCGGCCGTGGACAAAGTGATAGAACAGTTACTGCCCCACGTGGACGAGGGCGATGTCATAATCGATGGGGGCAACAGCTACTTCAAGGACACCATCCGCCGCACCGAACAACTGGAAGACAAAGGGCTGTTGTTCATCGGGACCGGAGTAAGCGGCGGTGAAGAGGGTGCCCTCAAAGGTCCCAGCCTCATGCCCGGAGGCAGCGAAAGGGCCTATAGTCTGGTAGAACCGATATTCACAAAGATAGCCGCCCAGGTGGACGGCGACCCCTGTTGCACGTATCTGGGAGATGATGGCGCCGGGCACTATGTCAAGATGGTGCATAATGGAATTGAATACGCCGACATGCAGCTTATAGCCGAGGCCTACTCCATGATGGAGAGCACCGGCGGCCTGAACACCGATGAGCTCCACGAGGTTTTCAGTGAATGGAATAGAGGGGAATTGGACAGTTACCTGGTTGAGATAACTGCTGACATTTTCTCCACGACCGATCCCGAAACAGGCCGGCCCATGGTGGACGTCATCCTTGACAAAGCTAAACAGAAGGGAACCGGAAAATGGACATCCCAGAGCGCCCTCGACCTTGGCATCCCCGCCCCGAGCATAGCCGAGGCCGTCTTCGCACGTTGCATAAGCGGCCAGAAAGAACAGCGAGTGGCTGCATCGGATCAGCTCCGGGGCCCCGACGCGCCGAGTCCCGACATTGACCTCGAGCGGTTCGTGGACGATATTCGCCAGGCGCTCTATGCCTCCAAAGTGTGCGCCTATGCGCAGGGGTTTGCCCTTATGAAGCAGGCCGCCGAGGATTATGGCTGGTCCCTGAATCCGGGCGAGATAGCGATGATCTGGCGGGGTGGGTGTATTATCCGCGCCCAGTTTCTGAACCGGATTAAGGCCGCCTACGAACGCAACCCGGATCTGGCCAATCTCCTGCTGGATCCGTTTTTCAAGAAAGCCGTCGAAGAGGGGCAGGACGCCTGGAGACGCGTGGTGCAGATGGCAACCGAACAGGGAATACCAACCCCCGCCTTTTCCAGCTCACTTGCCTACTACGACTCTTACAGAAGCGAACGGTTACCGGCCAATCTGATTCAGGCCCAGCGGGACTATTTCGGGGCTCATACCTACGAAAGGGTCGATCGGGACGGACGCTTCCATACTGAATGGCTGAAGATGTAATCGCCCCTCGGTCGCGTCAGTTTCGGCCTTCCGTGCATTCAACGGTTTGAGGTTTGTGAAACATGCGGGGTATCCTCCAGTGAGTTGCCCCCCTGCCCCGGGTCTCAGGCAGGGGAGGATCCAGATTCGTCGACACCCGACTGATTCAGAGCATCCCGCATGATTTTCGGGACAGGTTGTGGACGGCCCTGATCGATAACAAATGTTGTGCCCGGTTTGTTTGCATGTAATATGTCACAGGATATACTTACTGCTCGCCGTGCTGAAAACGTGCTCTTCTGGAGCTGATGATGAGATGACGATGGACAATTCCCAGGTGATATTCAATGGTGGAGAGGCCGGGTATAATACGTACCGAATCCCTGCTCTTCTCAGGGCGCCGGGTGGCGATCTGCTGCTGTTCTGCGAGGGACGAAAGCACGACCGCCACGACACCGGCCAGATCGATATCCTCATGAAACGAAGCCAGAATGGCGGTGACACGTGGGGTGCACAGGAAGTGGTGGTCTCTGAACCGGAGATGACGTGCGGTAATCCATGTCCGGTCGTTGATCGTGCAACCGGCCATATCCTGCTCCCTTTCTGCAAAAACCGGTCCGACGGGGGACAAAACCTCATCGCACAGGGGAAGGCTCCGCGAACGGTGTGGCTGACGCGCAGCACGGATGAGGGCAGGTCATGGCGCGAACCGGAGGAGATAACCGATCAGGTCAAGAAAAACTCCTGGACCTGGTATGCCACCGGCCCGGGACACGGCATCCAGCTGTCCAACGGCCGACTCGTCGTGCCGTGCGATCACAACGTGGGAGTCTACCATCAGCGCGGCAAAGACCCTTATGGCTCTCATGTCATTTACAGTGATGATCATGGAGAAACCTGGCATATCGGGGCCATCCTGAGTCTGCCCGGCAACGAATGCGGCGTGGCGGAAGTGGATGACGATACGTTGTATCTGAACGCCCGTACCCGCGCCGAACATGGAGTGCGCAGTTACGGGTTCAGTTACGATGGGGGATTATCCTTTATGGAGGAAGGTTTTCACTCCGAACTGGTGGAACCACAGCTGTATGCCGGTGGATGTCAGGGAAGTCTTTTGAAAGTGCGCGATCCGGAAAGTGAGGCTGACCTGTTGCTGTTCTGCAATCCTGCCACGTCTTCCGAAGAGCGGAAAAGGCTGGCGATTCACGTCAGCGAGGACGGCGGACATTCCTGGTCGGAGGCGAGAGTCATTCAGCCGGGGCCCGCCGGATACTCGGATATGGTGGAGAGTGAGGATGGGGCGATTGTCTGCGTTCATGAGGCCGGGAATGAGGCGTATCACGAACGGCTGGAGGTTTCCAGGTTCAGTGTGGAATGGCTTGTAGAGGGGATCAAGCAATGAATTCTAAGGAACGCGTGATGTGTGCGGTGGCGGTTGAACAGCCGGACAAAACCCCCTGCGATTTTGCGGCCAATCCTGCGACGCTTGAACGATTGGAAAAAGACCTGGGGTGCGATACCCACAAAGGCTTGCTGAACACACTGGGCGCGGACATCGTGGATTTGCGCGGGGTGGTGGATCCCGAGTATTGCGGGCCCGTGCCTCAGGAACGACGGCTGGATGATGGAGTGGTGGAAAATTTCTGGGGTTGGCGCACGAAATCGATGGACACCGCGACCGGGGAGGAAGAGTGTTTCTGCGATTTTGTCCTCGGCGAGTGTAATTCGGTCGAGGAGTTGGAACAGCATCGGTGGCCGAGTCCGGACTGGTTTGATTTCAGCAATTTTGGCGAAAGGCTCACCGAGTGGAAAGGTTTCGCCGTTATGGCCAGCGGCGCAAGTATCTGGCAGCATCCCAGTTTCCTGAGAGGACTGGATCGGCTGCTTATGGACCTGGTGATGGAGCCGGAGATGGCCGAGTTTTTGCTCGATAAGTTTACGAACTTTTATCTGGACTACTTCGATCGCATGTTCACCGCGGCCGCCGGTCACATCGATCTTTTCCGTATTGCGGACGACCTCGGTATGCAGGACAGACTGCTTATAAGTCCCGACCTGTTCAGCCAATACATTGCTCCCCGTTTGACCCGGCTTGTTGATATGGCCCATAGCCACGGTGTGAAAGTGATGTTCCACTCCTGCGGTGCCATCGTCCCGTTGATCAACGGAATAATCGATACAGGGGTGGACATTCTGGATCCGATTCAGGTGACCGCCACGGGCATGGACGCGGAGACATTGAAGCAAGAATACGGCGATCGGATATGTCTGCACGGGGCAATCGACACCCAGTATCTGCTGCCGGAGGGATCTCCGGCGGATGTGACGAAAACGGCGAAGAAAATGATTAAGACCCTTGGCGCAGATGGTGGTTTTATCCTGGCCCCCTGTCATGTGCTGCAGACCGATGTTCCCACGGACAATATAGTGGCGCTTTATGAGGCGGTTTGACGAGAGCTTTTCAAGGAGATGCAGATGAGTTATGAGAAAACACGTGGCCTGATAGCGGCCCCGCCGACACCGTTCGGTGAAGACGGGGACGTTGAGTTCGACGTCATAGAGCCTATGGCCGACTTCTTACATGAAAATGGTGTATCCGGCGTTTTTGTGAACGGCACGACGGGCGAGGGCCCCTTACTTGCCGTCCGGGAACGTCGTGCAATTGCTCAGACGTGGCGTGATGTGTTGCCTGAGGACATGAAAATGTTTGTCCATGTGGGTTACGTGAGTTTAGAAGATTCGATACTTCTGTCGGAACATGCCGAATCGATAGGGGTTGATGCCATAGGCGCGATGCCGTCGCCCTTTTTCCAGCCGGATGACGTGGACGTGCTGACCGGGTGGTGTGAGAAGTTAGCGGCAGCGGCCGATCTACCTTTTTATCTCTACCACATGCCGGAACTCTGCGGAGTGAATGTCAGCATCTGTGATTTCCTTCAAACCGCTACAGGACGTGTACCCAATCTGGCGGGAGTGAAATTCACATACGAAGCGATGAACGATTATATGGCCGCACTGCGGCTGGATAATGGCCGTTTCGACCTGCTGTGGGGACGCGATGAGATGCTGCTGGGCGCGCTGGCAATGGGCGCCGAAGGCGCGGTGGGGTCCACTTATAACTGTGCCGCACCGCTTTACCTCAATATTATCAAAGCGTTTGAAGCCGGCGATTTCGACGCAGCACGCGAACTGCAGCACAGATCCATCCGGCTGATCGATGCAATGGCGGGAACCGGTCACTGTGGGTCGGCTCTCAAAAGTTTGATGGCGCGGCAGGGCGTTCCGATCAAACCGTACGTCCGTTCGCCCCAGACAGAGGCCCCCGAAGATGTTCTGGCAGCGCTCGAATTGCCGGATTGGGCATAGCTCGCATGGGGCCATATCATGCAACTGATACACAATTTGTGTGGGGCTGGATACGTAGTCCCG
>JBKHGK010000030.1:0-11177 GCA_046539705.1 Candidatus Brocadiia bacterium
GGGCTTTTGGTTCTCTTTCCCCCCCTACCCGCATATTTCACAAACCTCAAACGTTAATTGTTCGAAAAGCAACTTCAGCAAACCTGAATCGCAAAGTCACAGACAGGTTTATAACAACAGGGTGTTTTTAACAGTACCGACAACACCGGTTTGGTCTACGACCGAGCCGTCAGCACGCCATCTACAAGAACAGCCTGCAGTTGCGGTGGAAGAACACGAGCGCCTTTGTCTGTTCTTATATATGACGCACTGACGACTCGTGAAATATACCGGTTATGGCGCCACCGGAGACCAACAGGTCGGCGCCGGTCAGCCGGATTCCCCCCGCGCTGCTGCGCTCAGATCCTTCTCATCGGAAACCTCCTCCAGAATTCCGACGATCTTTTTGTTCCCCCTGGATGTCGCCAGATCCATCGGTGTCCGCCCATAACGGTCTTCAGCCCCCACCTCGGCCCCCGCTTCGGTGAGAACCTCAACAGCCTTTTCGTGCCCCTCAAGAACGGCAAGATGCAGAGGTGTCATCCCCATGTCATCGGCTGATTCCGGTTCTTTACCCTCCTCAAGCAACGTCCGCAGCTCCCCCGGCGCGTCTTTCAGAACGGCAGTGTGCAGCGCCCCCCTCCCCCGGATCTCATCCGGAGATTCCGACACCTCATAATCTGTCTCCAGGAGCGAATAAATCTCGGCCGACACCATCCAGTAAACCGCTTCCTCCATGATCCCGTCAGTCGGTCCCACCCCGACGTCGTAATCGGGAATCTCGATGACGGTGTCGACGGACTTCAGCTGCGTGTCTATCAGATAGTCTCTGGCGGACATCTTTTCGGCGCGGCTCTGGCCTTCCCCCACCCATGCCACGGTGACCCCTTTCTCGCGGGCCGTTTCGGGCCAATCCCCTTTGATCCACCCCATGCACAGAATGAGGTCTTCTTCGCTGAACTGGCGGACCAGATACTCATTGACGCTCCACGGCCTATACAGCTGGCGAAAATAGCCCGTATCGTAGGGCACGGGGGCTCGCATCCACAGGGACCACAACATGTGACTGAAAACGTACATATAGGTTTCGCCGGGCACATCTCCACTGATTTTTCGGGCTGCTTCCACGGCGACGGCCCGGATGCTGGACATATCCTCCCGGATCATATCCTGCACCTGGTCCTCCAGCCTCCCCAGATACTGTGTCCCCGCTTCGGTCGGTTCCACCGGTTCCACGTCAAATTCCGGATGAAATTCAGACTCCAGATCCTGGAGTCTTTTCTCCCGTTCCATGGCCCCGTCCTCCCCACGGCCCTGATAGATCAGCGGCATACGATCTCGACGGCTGCAGGCGGCCACGAATTCGCCCATAAAAGCCCACATAACCACCGCCCCTGCCGCTCTGTGAGTGGCTATAGCCCCCTCCCCATCGTCGTCCCGAAACAAACTATTATTCTCATGTGCATGATTGTTCAGTGACGCGTTAAACGGAACTTCACGTTCTCGCAGTCGCCTCATCATGGATTCGCGTCCAACCACGATCACGTAATTGCCATGTCGCTCATGTTTGCGCAACAACTCCACATCCTCGGCAAAGCTCTCGGGCCGGAGGATATAAATAACGACGGCTTTATCCCCATCAACTGTATCTCCTCCGGCACGCCCGCGCCGGTAATCCTCATAGGTCTCCAGCCTCATCAGCCCTCCGCGACGGGTCGTCAGTTCATCACAGAGCGCAGGATCACCGTCGATTCGGATGCTTCTCAGATCGTCAATGTATACATCTGCCGCCTCCTCGGCCACCGCCGCCACATGATCCAGATCATTGCGGGTCTGTTTGATTGCCTTTTCAAGCCATCCGGCGAACTGATCCGCACCGGAGTTTGTGGTATCAGGATTTTCTGCCCCGGGCAGGGGTCGACAGATAGCCCCATACACGGCCGCCACAAGCACAAAACACATGAATGCCAGGCGCGGCAGCCGGACGAACCGTGTGCCTCCTCTCCCGATCCGGTTCATTATACTGCTGTGCGACTCCGGTTCTTCACGCATTTTCATTCACCCGTCATCCAAGAAATTGGCTCAATCCCCGGCCTCTCCACCGGTCGATGCGGTCCCCGATACCGGCGCAAACGTAACTTTGAACACACCGCCCTGCTCCTCAGCAATATGCAGTGTCCTGCTGTTCGCATCATACATTTCAAACGGTTCTCCGTCCAGCTCCACGCTTTCGATGATAAGAGCATCGTCGGGAATCGCCAGCGGCGTCAACCGGACGTCCAGCTCCTCATCCCGGCCCTCAATCCTGTAATAGAGTGTCACCGGGCGTTCGTGATAGAACAGATTCCCGTAGAGATAGGCGCAGTAGAACAGTTCGGCCGTATGGAAAGCGCTTGCTTTTGTCTCATTCAAGATTTCCCCGTCCGGCCCAACGTGCATAAAAGCCTCCCCGTGTTCCTCATCCCAGTATCGCTTCATGAAAAAATCCAGCGTCCGGTCCGCCATCTCAAGATACCTCTCGCGCCCGCTGATATGCCAGAGGACAAGCCCACCGGTAATCGCCTGTTCCATCGTCCACCAGCAGCCGGATTCCTGATAGACGTTTCCATCGTCCCAGAACACCCGCCCTCTGGGGATTCCTCGCCGCGCATCCCAGAATGAATTATCCCCTCCCCGATCATGGGTCAGAAAATGGTCCAGCAGCCTCTCGGCCGCATCCCTGTATTCGGGTTCGCCAAAGATCAGGTGCAGACGTCCCAGATGCCAGGCCGTTTTCAGCAGGTGACCTATATCCAGACATGCCACGGACTTGTCGATCTCCCACCCTGCATCGTATTCATAGGGGAAGATGTCATAACCGTCTTCTGGATCCACATGGGCCGCCATATGTTCGATCAGGTTGTCGCCGACCGCGCGAAGGCGTTCTTCCCGGTCCGGACTTCGATTCATCAGGTAGTCCACCAGCAGATGGGCTGTAATAGCATCGGCCTCAGCGGTAAATCCCCTTCCCCGCTTCTGGGTCCACTCCCGCGAGGCACTCGAGAAATAACCGTCCGGTTCACCGTCGGCGTCCCAGAGACGGTCATTTGCGTCCCTTGCTCTGTCCAGCCATCGAATATGCAGCGGGTCCCCCGTCGCCTCCACCATGGCCACCGGCCCCGCAAGTGCGTAGTGCTCCACGAATGCGCTTCGCCGCCCTCCCTTTAAAATCCGTTCCCCGCTGCGATTCACCTTCGCATACCAACCCCCATGCTCCTCGTCCCAGGCGTTATCATACATAAATTGCAGAGCCTGTTCGGCGTCCTCAAGATAACCTTCATCGCCGGTTACCTGAAATGCCCGCACGGCCGCGTACACGACGCGGCTCTGTCGGAGCGTCTCCTTATCTTTTTTGATCGGCGTCCCATCCCGTTCCACCTGCGTAAAAAAACCTCCGTGCTTCTGGTCCACGGTTCCGGCCCAGAAATCGGCGGTTTCTATCAGACGGTTCCTCAGTTCCTCCGGCTCCTTCAACCCGGAGGAAACGAGCTTATAATCATCGCCCAGGGCAGATGCTCCGGATACAGCCATTACCACAGTGACAATGATCGCATAGATATACTTCATTCTGCACACCTTCAAGCTCGAAAGATCGGGTTCCCTCTTTTGCCACGAGGGATCTTCCATACGATCTCCAGGTGGCGCAACCTCTGAAATATCCATGGTTTCCCCCCGTTTTCCAATCCTCGCCAAATGGTAAATTATAGTCAGAGTCCTGCGGGAGCGATCCCTCGGTCCCGGATTCAAGCAGATCGCTCAACCGCTGCTGTCGTTCCCATATCCGAGAATTGGGCAGATCCCCGAGCTCCGATAACGGGACCGGTCGTAAACTGAAAGTGCCGCGCTCAACCGCATCATTTCCAGTGCCCAAGCTATCCCGCATGTTTCATGAAGTCCGCAGTCCTATTACTATATCCTATTTCTGCACTGTGGCTTACTATGATTATCACTCTGATAATTTGTAACTATTCGGTAAAGTGCGCCTGTTTATACCCTACCGTGCCCTGTGCCGGTAGGTTTATGATTAGCCACTACGGTGCTGAGAGCATAATAAACCGTAGCCGTTTGGCCGAACCGCCCACCCCGCCGGCACGATGTAATATAAAATACTAAGAGCCAGCGCATCACGTGCCGGCGGGGTGGGCGGTTCGGCCAAACGGCGGGATTCGTGTGTGATGGCCGCTCGTAGTGGCGAATCAAGACTCCACCGGTGAAATAAACGGGCCATAAAGCTTATGTTTGAGCACTGTCTGACAAAAAGTGATATGCTGACGGTTCTCCACAAAGATACGGTAATCAAAAGCTACCCTGAAGACAAACCACATCCATCCCATCTCGTGCCTGGTTTTACCGATCAGCGACCTCTGCACCGTAGTGGCCAATGATCAATCGGCGACCGCCTCGCGGGCCCGCACAAAATCCGCCAGATCACCGTTGTCCAGGCTGTTCAGTCCTTCCAGCAATGGCATTTCGCGTTCCGGTCTGTAGCGTCCGAGCACGTTCATAGCCGCACGGAATTCCGTGGTAAAATGAGCCTCCTTAAACCCGGCCACCGTCTCCTCCGGCGCGTCCGTCAGCAGGCTTTCCAGGTCAGGGCGCATTATTCCCTGCAGGTGGCGCAGGTAACGGCGGAACTCCCGGAAATGTTCGACCTTCGGACGTTTCGCGGACTGGCTCATTTCCTTATCGGACCTGATGTTTCCGATCGTCCGCCCACAGTACAACTGGTACTGCGACAGCTTGAGCCATTCCCGCGCAAACTGGGCCCCATACTTCTGCGCATCATATCGGCTCAGATAGGCCAGCCACGCGGCGCGGCGAAACAGCACCTCTTTGCTCAACATCGGCCCCTCCGGCGCCGCCAGGGAGAAATCCTCTCCGTCAGTATACTGGCGCTTCCGTTTCCGGGCGCGTTCATTCCACCGGCTCACGCGCTTTTGGCCAATTTGGACCAGCCTGTCGTCGGGGAACAACACCACTCCCAGCGCCAGGGCTCGCCTTCGGCCCAGGACATCCGTCTCGCTGGCTTCGGCTTCCCCCCTGAGTTGTTCTATGAACGCCTTGCTCCCCGTGAGCGCTGCCAGTTGATAACCGACCTGACGCATCTCGGGAACATCTGATTTCATCGCTCCATCGACAGCCTCTTCCACCTCGTCCGGAGGATTGGAACGCAACGCGTTGAGTAGTTTCCACCTCATACTGCGGGGGAGATTTCTTACCGACGTCAACTGCCCGACAAAGGCTTTCGACAGCTTCGACGACGGCGGGGCACGCAGAAGACGTTTCAGCGTCGCGACGCGTTGTTTCAGTTGCTTATCCGACAGTTCTCTCGCGCCGTTCGAGCTCTCGTCTCCGTCATCCAGCAGAGCTTCCGGCCCCGAATCTCCGCCCTCCTCTTCCGTCTCCGACAGCATGCCCTCCATGGCCTCGCCCTCCAGCTTCTGGACCAGCTCCCGGGTTTTTGACGCCGAAAGCTGAGTCCCGTTCCGGGCCGTCGTCCCGGCCTCGGGAGCCAACCAGCGAAAGACCGCTTCCATCAAAACGGGCCACCCCTCCCAGTCAAAAAATGCTGTGCGACCCCGATGGGAATGGCCGCGGTGATCAGTCAGCAACACCACCACCCGTCCTTCACCGAGCTCCCATCCCACAAGAATCGGCACGTTGCCCGATTGCAGGAACACCTTCACCCGCGGATCATCCTTCAACAGGACGTCGTTCCACACCCAGAAAGTGGGTTCCGCGTCAAAATCAAGATCCACCTCAAGTTCACTGAAATCAGGTCCCGCCTCCATCGTCCGCCCTTCCCGGGTGTAACGCGTGTCGACCGGTTCCACGCACAACACCGGCAGCAGTTCCCGCTCCAGCACGGTATGCATGTAACCGCCTTTCCCGAACGCATACTCCCCGCCGGTGAACATGACGGCTCCACCGGATTTGACGTAATCGACCAGCCCGTAACTGTTCTCCACCCCCATCGCGCAGTGCGGTATGGAGGTGTAGAACATCAGATCATACTGGTTCATCCGGTCGGGACGGACATTGTCCACCAGACGTTGTCCCCCGCCCTCCCGGAACCGACCCGCCAGCGGGGCGTCGTGAACCTGAAACCGTTCCAGGCGCGCGTAGCACTCGGGCAGACGCAACCGATAATCCATCGCGCCCCGTCCGTGGAATATATCATAACGGCCGTTACGCGTCGGCGTGAGATCATCGAATTTCGGCGGATTGTCTTTGAGTTTGAGATCGTCCGGCAGGGTCCCGCCCTTCCACCATCCGTTGAGATATTTTTCCGCCGGATTATTGGACCGTGTCTCACGCAACCGGGAACGCCGATCAGCCGCCGACGCGCTGTCCTCGGCTGGTTTATCCCGTTCCTCCTTCTTTCCATCCGGAGCCAGGGCCGACATGTTTTTGTTGACCTCTCTGACTTCTTTCTCGGTATCGAGGACAACAGGTCCCGGCACCTGGTCCGTTTCTTTCTGCCGCGGCACTTCCAGCGTCTCCGGAGGGCCGTACATTTCGAACAGCGACGGAGCATCCTCTGTGACTTCCAGATCCACCACGGCAACGCGCCAGAGCCCGATAGCCGGCACGCGGAACTGATCGGACTCGACAGGCGTGGTATCCACCTCCAGAGTCTGAGGATTGATTAGGTGGACTCGCCGGGCCTGAATACCATCCGGCAGGGTGAGATCGAAGTTCACAGGATCGGTCCCGGCTTTCATCCGATAATCATCTTCGTCACGATGGGCTTTCAGCGGGACGTTCAACAGATTGATCACAAGCTGACGCTTGCCGTCCGTTTCCGGTGTTTCATACACAAAGGGCTCCCACCACAGACGCGTCTCGGAATCCGGTTTCAGGACCTGCTCCGGTTCCGCGATCCGACCCAGATTCTCATCCAAACAGTACTGCGCGTATCGGGTCATGTAGCGTTTCACAGCCGTCGTGCACGCGTCGTTGTAGGGCCGGGCGCCGGCCGCGGCCCAGAGCGCACTCTCGACCAACCGATCCCTTTCGCCTTCCGCGAAGCCAATGCCAAGGAAATATGCATCGCGTTCCCGGACGAGATCCGATTCCACCTGCAGATTATTCGCAAGGAATTCATAGCTCCGTCCTTCCGTCGCGTTGCCGATCGACTCGTTCATGATCAGCCCCCCGCCCCGGCACAGTTCGTTGAACTCATAGTCGCCGCGGGCCCATTTATAATTGGGGTCTTCCTGGATCATCAGGTAGTTATATCCGAATCCGAAATCGGGGGATTCATCCTTCACGATATCTTTGAAATAGCGCACAAGTGTTTCCGTCTTGCGGGCCTTGCGTGCGTTATATTCTCCCACACCGCCCCGCTGTCCCCCGGCGCGCGGATGGCCGTCCCATCGGATACCATCCCAGCCAAACATCTCCGCCGAACGCAACACCTCTTCCGCCGAGATGCGCACCATCCTCGGTGTGGCGTCGGGTTTAATGGGCAAAAAATTGCTCCACCAGACCTGAAATGGATTCTGCGCGTATCCTCCGGTCTGATTTTCATAAATGACGAACTCCTTATTCCTGAATTTGTCCAGCGTCCGGACGTTGGTCGCTTCCCACATGCCGACGGGGTAGCGGTACTGTCCCCGGTGATCACTGGGATAGTCATACGCCGTTTTCCAGCCCAGATATCCCGACATAATGAATTTCGCGTATGAAACCTGCGCGATCCCGTATTCGTGGGACAGTTCGATCATCTTCTTCAATCCCGCTTTTTTGATGTGATAACAGGTCTGGCCGGAGAACCAGTAATCGGTGTCGGGGCTCATCTCCACCATGTCCTCCTCCGCCCAGGCGAAGAACTCATTAACGTTGACGTATCCCCTCATGGCGCTTTCGAGCCCATCGCGCATCCTGCCCTCGCTGGCTTTGGTCGATCCGTGTCCCCCTCCGACCGATCCCCCGATGTAGACGCGATTGAAGTCCTCCGCGATCGTGAAATACTCCGCCGCCTCATCACGATCCTGTCCGTCGTCAGAGACGAATTCCGCCACCACGGCATACCCGAGCTCTTCCTCGGGCAACTGAACCTGGAAATCAATCGTCGCAGGGGCGTTATTGAGATCCACCGGCATTGTCTCGACCTTCCGACGATCCTTCACGTCGTGTTCAAGATAGATGTTGAGTGTCCCTGTACCGCCTTCCCCTCCCACATCCTCGACCGCAGCGCTTCCCTGCAAAGTCTCGCCGGGCTCATATCGGATCTTGTCCTGTCTCACACGTTTGACGCGACCGCTACGAGAAGTCGGTCGGATCGAAACCGCATCAACGATGTAATAGACCGATGTTGTGCGATCCAGTGTGAGATCCAGCCCCAGTTCGCCATCACCACCGTCATCCCCTCCATCTCCCACGGCGTCGTCAACGGCGGGCCCTCCCCCCTCTTTCATCTCCGTCTGCGTGCGCGATTTCTCCACCATATCAGCATCAGCGTACGGCTGAATGGTCACAACAAGGGGTCCCTCATTTCTGTGCACGACTGTGCATTCGCGTCGTTCCGTTTCATGCGTTCGAGCAAAGGTCTGGCCCGGATAGCGTGCCCATGTTTTGTCCCCTGCATTCACCTTCCATCCGCTGGCAAATGCGATCATGTTGCGCACATGGGACGGCCGCACGGCGATCTGCAGTTCATACACCCCGGCCGGCCGTTCGCCGCAGTTGACGATCAGAGGCTCAGTTTTGTCCTCAGGATGGGCCACGGCCACGGAATGTTCGTCCGGCATACCTTCGATCTCCACCCCGGTCATCCCTTCCCACTTTGAAGGCGGCACCTCCCGCCAGTCCCCGGCAAAAGAGGTCGTGAAGGTGAGAGATAATAAGATTGCAATTATCACCCGTCGAATGATCACGACATAATTCGCCCTTTTTCTCATCTGCACGACTCGCCTCTTGTGGTAAAATATATGTTGTGTTAGTTTCGTCGGCACAATATGCCACTCTCCAAACCACCGCGGAGGCCATCACAAACAATGGACAACCTCGACAGTATTCTCAATGAATGTAGTGAACGACTCAAGGCACACTATGGTGATGACCTGGCGGACGTCATTCTCTACGGTTCCTTCGCCCGCGGTGAACAGGACGAGGAAAGCGACATCGATCTTCTCGTGCTGCTCAAGTCGGATTTCGATCGCTGGGAGGAAATACAGGCCATTGTGGAACTTCTGACACCCATTCAGATGAAGTGTGATCGCTACATATCGGCTAAGCCGGCTCTTTATGACGACTACCGCAACGGCAATATCATGTATCTTCGAAATGCCCGAAAAGAAGGAATTGGGATATGAGCGAAGGAATCGATGATCAGATTGAGGCAAACCTCGAACGAGCTGAAACTTCTCTCGGGGCTGCTCGAAAACTACTCAAAGATGATTATCCTGATTTTTCGGCCTCCAGAGCATACTATGCGGCTTTTTATGCTGCGACCGCTCTTCTCCTCTCACGCGACATCTCTCGATCCAAACATTCCGGCACAATTGCCGCAATTCATCAATATTTCATCAAACCGGGTCATCTTTCTGTCAAACATGGGGAAGAGATCCGAAAACTTTTCGAGTTGCGCAATGTCGGTGATTACGGTTCAACGCAACATGTCGGACCACAAGACGCATCCAGAGCCATTGAGATGGCAGAGCAATTTGTAAACGCCGCCACAGAACTCCTTTCCAAAACTTGAGCATGTCTGAATATAATCCGGTTTTACCTCTCCTTCCGCTACCACACCTCCAGGACGCCAGAGTCACTCACAACACACGCTGTTCACCGACCGCGCCGGGAGCTTGCACTCCTTCACTTCTCCACCACAATCCAGACGCAGGGATTCCTCCTTTTTATACGGATTGGCCACCAGAATCGTTCGCGTCCCGTCGGGATTTTCAAATCCCATCGCCAGGGACGACCAGGATCCCTCCAGACCGACGCGCCGTGCCCCGGGACGGGCGTTCTGCGAAAGATGTTTCATCACGTAGAATTCCGGGTTATAGGCCACTTCGCCATCCTCACCGACGCAGATCATGGAATTCTGATTCCATCCCCACGTGCTCTCACCGCCCTCGCGCAGCACCATGTTCCAGTAGGTGTAGGCGCAGGCTCCGTTGTGCATGTAGTGCCAGATGAGATCGAAAACATACAACGCATACGCCCACGTGTTTTCCCCGTCACCGCACTCATTCTCGGTCTGGATGAGCGGCAGATCCGGCCAGGCCTGGTGCACGCGCTGAATAAGACCTTTTCCGTCCCACTGGAATCCCATTCCGCTGATGTACCGTCGGGCCTCGGGATCCTTCAGGATAAGATGGGCGGTCTGGGCGTAACTGTGCTCCTCCTTCATGTCCCATCCGTGGAGCATCCCTTTCTCCAGAGTTCCGGCCCAGATCTCACAGTCCACACCTTCCCGCTCAAACCGGGGTCCCAGATAATCACGGATGAAATCACGCATCTGCCCGACCGGCATCACACAGGAGGGAAATTTCTGGTCCGAATAGGGCTCATTCTGCACATGGATCTGTTCGATATTGATTCCTTCGTCCGCATAGGCCTCCACGAATTTCTGGAAATACAGCGCGTAGGCCTCGAGGATCTCCGGTTCGGAACGCAGATGACCGTAATTATACGCCTTGAAGGTCTTCATCCACGTCGGTGGTGACCACGGCGAGGCAAACAGCGACAGGTCGGGCTGCCGCTGCATCGCGGCGCGGATGTAGGGGATCAGGTACCGCCGATCTCGTTCGATGGAAAAATGTTCCATCGCGGTATCACCGTCGGTTTCGTTGAGGCTATACCAGTCCATCGCATAGTCGCTGGCGCCCATCGGCATCCGGCAGAAGGTCAACCCGCAGCCGTCCTCCTCCTCAAACAACTGGTCCATCACCTCAGACCGACGGTCGGGATCTACATGTTCCAGAGCTTCCCATCCACGTTCATTGAAACAGCCACCAAAACCTTTGATCGTCTGGTGTTTCTGGTCGGTCAACCGGAGGTTGGCCGACTGATCAGTGGCCACAGGTTCATCACTTCTCCACTTGCATTGCTCGCTGCTGGAAATCCATTTCATACATGTCGCCCTTTCTTCACTGAACGGTTTCGTTTCTCTGAACGGCGAAAATTACTATATCGGCGTCCGGGCC
>JBKHGK010000031.1:0-11162 GCA_046539705.1 Candidatus Brocadiia bacterium
GGTACAGGACATCATCTGTGCAAAACCACATGATACTTATGCAGGACTGCTCAGCTATTCCCCCCCATCAGCCATCCAATAAGGCAGCCCGGCGATTGCCCCTCCTGCTCTTTTCCCCCCTGTTCGATGAACCTCTCCTGATGTTTTCGGGCCATCATATCCCCCACCAGGCCCTCGATTTTCCGATGATTATCATACACATCGGGATATACATCCTTCAGTTCCAGCAGTTCACGCGCTTCCCGCATGAGCTGCTCACGGCTTCCCTCATCCGAATCGAGGTATTGCTCCATCCGATCGATGAGCATATCCAGGTATTGGCTGTATTCCTGCCGGCTGACAGGTGGCTCATCCATGGCGGCAACCACATAAACTGAAGTTTCACGAGATGACAGGATGCAGGATCTTCCGAGCAGATTCCACGTCTTTTTCGATCTGCCGGACGAGCTCATTGGATCCAGAAAACCTTTTCTGGGGGCGCATCCATCTTTTGAAGTAGACCTCGACGTCATCTCCGTAAAGGTCCAGCGACGCTCCAATGACATGGACCTCCACCACCGGTCCCCCGTTCGCCAGGTCGGGGAAGGTCTCCCGGTGCCCCACGCTGGTCACCGACCCGTAAGAGTCCTCCGCCACCGCAAGTTCGGTGGCATAGACTCCTTCGGCCGGCATAAGTTCGTTATGGACATCGAGGTTCGCAGTGGGATAACCCAGCTCCTCCCCTATTCCCGCACCATGAACCACCGTCCCCAGCATCGAAAACGGCCTCCCAAGCAGTTTTTGCGCCAACTCGAGATTCGCATTTTTCACGGCACGTCTTATGCGGGTGCTGGACACGACGGTACCATCGACCTTTACCGGGCCAACTTCCTCCGCACTCATTCCCTTCCTCGCCCCGAGCTCCCTGCACAGTTCAATATCGCCCTCTGCTTCGCAGCCGAACCGCGAATCGAAACCAAGAACGAGCTTTTTTGCCCCAACCAGGTCCAGGAACACGTCTTCTACAAACTCCTCGGCACTCATCCGTGCGACCGGTTGACTGAACTCAATGATGAGGCATCGGTCAATACCCAGCTGATTGAACAGTTGCACCCTGTGATCCAGAGAGGTGATAAAGGGCTGTGACGGGGCCTCCAGAACATCGTGGGGATGACGATCAAAGGTAATCACCATCGAGGGAATGCTGTTGTCGGTGGCCTCTTCCCGCACCCGACGCAGAATGTGCTGGTGCCCAATATGTACGCCGTCAAACACCCCGAGGGTGGCCACATTACCCGGAGGAATACTTTTCTCACCACCTGGCCATCGGTACACTTCCATGGGTTCTACTTCTCACTTTCAGAAGGTGGCGGAGATTTTTCGACAAGCCCCTCCAACCATTCCTGAAGTTCCTGCTGGGGACGGAACATGGTCTGGAACTGGCGCTGCATCCTCCATTGCGCGAACTCTGCCTCAGCAGGCGCTCTGACGTCAGCCCTTTCACAAACATACCAGCTTCGGTTGGGAGGCGGCTCCTCCACCATGGCCACATCTTCCGCCTCCAGCTCCATTACCTCGGCAACGAGATTCCGTCGATCCTCGCCAAGTTCCTCGATTCGGGGATTGTCCCGGCTGACAAAATCCGTCTCGATCACGTTCAGATATCCCGATCCGTCCCCCTCGTGTTCGGCATCCTCAGCATCCTCATTCTCACCGGTGTTCTCCGGCGATCCAAGTTCGTCCACCAGCTCGGCGTTGACATCATTGATCACCTCCTCCCAGCCGTTTTCCGCCAGTCTGTCCCTTACCTCGCCGGCCAGTTCTCGTGCCCGCTCCATGGCCGTGTGCATCCGGAGATCCTGCTCAACCCGCTCCTCCACCTCCTCAAATGGCTCCGGCCGGGGTTCCTGTCGGTCCAGGACCTGAAGGACCATCGGCCCATCTCCGGTATCGATAAAGGTGTAATAGTGGGCTTCCAGTTCCTCCTCAAAAATCCTTTCAGCAACCTGTTCCCCCCCCGGGAGCCGCTCACGTATTTCCGCGGCGGATAAATAATCCCTCCCGCCTTCCGTCTCGGGAATCACATGCTCCACATCATGCCGCCGGGCCATCTGCCCAAGAGGGTATGGTTCGTTGACATAATTATCGGCCACCTGATCCAGATCCTCCATGACCCGCTCCATCAGTTCTTCTACATGTGATTGGGCTTTATTCTCTTGCAGCGTTGTCTCGATCTCATCGCGCACCTCAGCAAGAGGTTGATATTCCGCCTCCGGCTCCTCAGAATCATCATCCGATCCATCTTCGGATTCGGAGCTCCCCTCTCCGCCGTTATCGTTATCTTCCCCCTCCTTCTCTCCTTCCGACTCCACCGCATAGTCGGACTTGTTCTCCTCGTAATGCTCTTCGATGTCCTCCTCGCTGACCTCAACCTTTTCTTCAAAGTCATCCGGCCGGGCAAACGCATATTCGACCCGCACTCTTTCCGGTGCCTCGTACCCGATGGTTCCCTCACTCTCCTTTCGGCGAACGTCTTTCCGATCCTCATAAAATTCACGAACTTCCTCTTCGTTGACCTCCACACGATCGAGAAAAATTTCCGGATCGACCTCCACGAGTCGCATTTTTACGGCAAACTGCTCAAAATTGAATTTCATCCATTCCTCGGCCGTGCTCCGGTAGGCTGAATCCATGCGGAACGAAACGAGCCTGCTTATTTTCATCAGGTTCTCAACCCCGCGCCGCAGAACAGGATCTCCGGCAGGCACAGGGCCTTCAGGGGCAAACACATCGTCCAGTTCCTCCTCCGCAACTTCAAACCCGGCGGCGTCGGCCTCATGCACCAGGACAAGGTAACGCCAGACCGCGTCCTGATCGGCTCCCCGGGCGTCCTGTCCCCCAAAAATGAAACGTCCGATCCCTCCGGACGAATCCAGAACACCGTACTGTCCCAGCCGGCTCAGTTCCTCGGATGCGTTTCTCATCTGGATTGGTCCGATGGGCTCCCCCCGAATTTCACCCTGAGTGCGCTGTCCGTCCCCCACCAGATAACGGATTGCTGGGAGCGCCCCCCATGCGATCATGAGGACAACGACGAGAACGGCGATAATTATCTTGCGGTTTTTCCTCAGCCATGACATCGACATTGCAGAATGACTCCATACAATAAATGTACCTGCGGGATCCGAGATGCAAATAATAATCGACGGCCGCTATAATATCAAAATTCCATTGGTCGAAAACGTGCTTCCGCTCCTGCCTCATTCATCGTCAGCCGGAAGGAACCCCGTCCATGCAGCAGAACATGCCATCCTCAGACCCAATTCGAGTGGTTCATATAATCACGCGAATGATACTCGGGGGCGCCCAGGAAAACACCCTTCTCACCTGTATTGGTTTGCACAACGACCCCGAATGGGAAGTAACCCTGATTACAGGCCCAGCTGTTGGCCCGGAGGGGGAGCTAATCGGTCGCGCGCGCCGGGAGGGGATAGACACCATACTCGTACCCGAGATGCGGCGCAGTATCAATCCATGGAAAGATGCCGCATCCTTTACGGCAATCTGTCGCGCTATTCGGAAAATACAACCGGTGATTGTGCATACTCACAGTTCGAAGGCCGGCATACTGGGACGGCTGGCCGCCCACTTCCTTCGGGTCCCGGTCACCATCCACACCATCCACGGCCTGCCCTTTCACCAGTTCCTGCCTCCCCTCCCGAACGCCGCCTTCATTGCCGCGGAGCGCCTCGGAGCCCGGTGCTGCGACCGGCTTGTCTGCGTGGCCGACGCCATGGCCGAGCAGGCGCTGGATGCGGGAGTGGGCGCCCCGGAGCAGTATGAGACGGTGTACAGCGGCATGGAGGTCGACACGTTTCTTGATGCCGACAAACACAGGGAAAGGGCGCGGCACGATTTTGGATTCCACCCTGAGGACATCGTCATCGGTAAAATTGCGCGCCTGTTTCCATTGAAGGGACATCGTTACGTGCTTGAGGCCGCCCCGTTGGTCCTTGACCGTTGCCCCCGGGCACGATTCCTGTTCGTGGGCGACGGGATCCTCCGGGATGAGCTTGAAGACCGGGCGCGGGAACTGCGCATACGTGACCGCGTCACATTTGCCGGTCTGGTGGATTCGGCCCGGATACCGGAGATGGTCGGGGCCATGGACATCCTTGTGCATGCCTCCCTGAGGGAAGGCCTGCCCCGCGCCATTGTCCAGGCCCTGCTTGGTGGCCGCCCCGCTGTCAGCTACGAGATCGACGGGGCTCCGGAGGTGGTTATTGACGGGATAACGGGCAGACTGGTCCCGCCGCGATCGGTGGATGCCCTCGCCGACGCGCTCGTCGACCTCGCCTCCCACCCCGACAGGGCACGGGAAATGGGAATGCGGGGACGAGAGAAATTCAGCGATCAGTTCCGCGCCTCCACCATGGTGCGGCATCTGAAAACGATCTATCGCCGGGCAATGGATTGACAGGAATCTTCCGGGGAACACCTCCGCCGCACGCACAAGCAGCTCCCCATGCGGCGCCCGGCCGACCCGTTACCTTCAGGGGGCAGATTGTACATGTTCAGTGGACCACGTATCGGAACGTACGTAAAACAGGCTTCCACACTGTTCCCGCAGAGCGGACCACAGGCATGGCAGCCAGAAGCTGAAAAGCCCCAAAACGCGAGTTACTCGCCACGTACCGGCCTTGACAGGCCATTGTGGAGCGTTACAATACCGGTTCATGGCAGAGGTTTACGGTACAGAGGACCACAGACAATGAGTGAAGAACCTGCAGGCATAATTGGTGGTAGCGGACTTTATGAAATGCCGGAACTGGAAGTCCTCGAGTCGGTAGAGATTCCAACGCCGTTCGGGGAGGCATCGGATGAATTCACGATCGGGCGGATAAACGGGAGGGACGTCGTTTTCCTGCCGAGACACGGCCGGGGGCACCGCCTTTTACCATCCGAGCTACCCTTCCGCGCCAACATCTGGGCGATGAAGAAGCTGGGCGTCCAATGGATCCTTTCCGTTTCCGCTGTCGGCAGTATGAAGCCCGATTTACATCCACGGGATGTGGTCCTTCCCGACCAGTTTATCGACAGAACCCGGTCCCGGGCCGATACGTTTTTTGGCAATGGCGTGGTGGCCCACATCAGTTTTTCCGATCCAGTTTGTCCGAACCTCCATAGGGTCATGGCTGAGGCAGCCGAAACGGCTGGAGCCACGGTGCAGCGGCATGGGACATACCTCTGTATCGAGGGGCCGGCCTTCAGCACGCGGGCAGAATCGCGATTATACCGGAGCTGGGACGTCGACGTCATAGGAATGACCAATTACCAGGAGGCCAGGCTGGCCCGAGAAGCGGAGATATGTTATGCATCTCTGGCCTGCATAACCGACTACGACTGCTGGCATGAGGACGAGGAAGCGGTGACTGTGGAAATGCTGATGGACAACCTGAAACACAATGCAATTCTGGCTCAGAAAACCGTGGCCAACAGCGTCGAACAATTGCCGATTGATAGAGACTGTCCGTGCGGCTCAAGTCTGGAGAACGCACTGCTCACCTCCCCGGACCAAATCCCCGAGAGTACGCGCCGACAACTGGACATCATCATAGGAAAATACTTACAATAGTAGCGCAATAATAAGTCGTTCACATCCACTCAGAAAGGCCCAATATGGGTGAGGACATAGTTATTTCCTGCGGTAACTGCGGCAAAACTCTCCGCGCGGATAAAAAATACGCCGGGCGCAGAGCCAAATGCCCACATTGCGGAGAAACATTACAGTTAGCCTCCGGCGAACAGAATACAGGGCCCGGCAAAAAGGGCAACGCCACCCGGGTCTCGGGCATTGATAATCAGGAGCACAGCATGCTCGGCATCAAAATCCGCGATGATATAGCCATCGTATCGTTTTTGACCTCACGAATTCTTGATCAATCCAATGTGCAGCAGCTTGGAGAGGAATTCGACGCGCTGGTGAAGGATGACCGATTGGACAAAATCGTTCTGGATTTCAATAACGTTCATTACATGAGCAGTGCTGTTATGGGTAAGCTTGTCGGCCTCCATAAAAAAGTTCAAGCGGCTGATGGAGAACTGCGTCTCTGCAATATATCCCAGGAAATCCTTGAGATATTCGAGATCATGCGATTTGACGACCTCTTTGAGATCTGTGAGGACGAGAACGAAGCTGCCTCCGAACTGATGGAGCGGAATGATCGCCAGCAACAACGATAACAGACGTCAGCTCACGAAATTTGGCTGGCAGGGCATTTCTCTAACGGTTCCCGAACAGTGGGGACTTGTCTCCACGCGGGGTGATTATGACTCCGGGTTCGTCGCCCTTGCCGACGAAGACACGCAGCGTCTGCAGATCAAATGGGAGGAAGGCAATAACGATTCAGATCCCTCCGAGGCCGCCAACAAATACATTCGTTCCCTGCGGAAGGACTACGAGAGTGACGAGCAGGAACTGCAGGTTAACCGACGACTGAATCTTGCCACTCTCCCGGACAAGAAGGTGGAATGTTATGATTGGATCGGGGAGAACCGCGGCACCGGAATGGTCAGCCGCTGTGACGATTGCCATCGGATGGTTCACATTGTCATCACCGGCGGCCCAAAAGAATCGCTCCGGAACCTTTCTCGAACGGTTTTCGCCTCCCTCCAGGACCACGCGATTGAGGAGAGGATACACTGGAAGTTTTATGATATTGAATTTTACAGCCCCGCGGAACTGGCTCTAAAGCGTTCGGAACTTAAAACCGGATGTATACGAATGCAGTTCAGACGAAAATCCCAGGAAATTGAATTCGTTCGCAGCAGTCTCGCACAGATGTTGCTGAAAAAGCAATCGCTCAAGGAATGGTTCACCGATTTTTATGCCGACAAACTGAAACGCAAATCCTGGGATATTAGTGCAGAGAACCTGAAAGGTCACGAGGGTTTGATGCTGACCGGCCGCCCGTGGCTTATCTGTGATCCCTGGGGAATTGTCGGCACGCGCAAGAAATTGCGGGTCGCCTGCTGGCATTGCCAGGAAACCAATAGGATATTTGTTGTGGGCTACGGCGGGCGCCACAATGAACACATGCTGGAGGATGTGGTCAATAGCACCGTTTGCTGTGATGAAGGGAATGAGAATGGGATTGTTTAACCTATTCGGGAGCAGTGATGAGTCGGACAAGCTGGACAGAGAACAATCGATGGAATCGGCTCCTGTTCTGAATGGCCTCATCACTGTTGAATATGACGATGAAGACAAAGCTATTCTGCACGTTCCCCGCAAGCGCACCACCATGGTTAGGTGGATGGCCAAACTCTTCCATATACCCCCGTACAAGGAAATTGAGCTTGACGAGCTCGGCACCTACACGATAGAACTATGTGACGGTGAGCACACGGTCAAGGAGCTGATTGAAATGTTTGCCGACGAATTCGATCTCAACCACCGTGAAGCTGAAGTGTCAATGGTGGATTATCTTCAGAAACTCGCCAAGCGTGGTATTATTGCATTTGTGGTGCCCGAAAACGATGAGTAGAATGAGGCCCCTACCAGAGATGCTAACTGAGCCAAAGGAGAACGGAGTTGTCTGATTCACAGAATATAACAAGCAGTAACCAGAACTCGCGGATCGGCAAACAGATCGTACTGCCGTTGAGCAAGGCCTTCGAAATTGCCTGGAAAAGTATCCGAATAAGAATCTGGAGATCGCTGATCACCACCAGCGGCATTGTCCTGGCAATAGCATTCCTGATGTCGGTATGGACATCGGGTGCATTCACTGACCGTCTCAGGGAGATTCCGGAGGACCATCCCAGCTATTTTTTCACACAGACCGCTCTTCAGGAGGAAGCAGGCTCGGGTCAACAGGTCAAGGTTCGGGTCGGCTTGATCGGAGATACACAGGCGGTTCATGACAGCGAAGACACGGTTGTCTCTCTGGTCAGACAGTCGCTTCAACGGAGTAAAACTTTCTCAGTCCTCAGACTTCCCGATGACCCGGAGGCTCTGCAGGAGGTTCTTGAATCCGAGAGCGAGGAAGATCAGCTTGACAGCCTGACTCTGGTCGGCATCCCCTCCTCTCTTGCCACCCGCCGCACAGCGGAACAATTGCGGAGTTTTGTCAAAGGCGGCGGCTCGCTCATCCTGATCGGTCATGATAACCTCTGGCCCAAGGACGCTCCTGAGGAATTTGTGCGGATAATGAAAGACCTCTTGCCCGCTGAACGGCAATCCGGGGCTATCACCGTAGATGCGTCAGACACCTCTCCCCGCGAACACCCGGCCGTGGCGAACGTTGAGTGGGACACCCAGCCGGAAATAGTTTTTGGAAAAACCTCGCCTAAACCTGATGCCACAGTTCTGGCTGAAAAAAAGAGCAATGATCAGGCATTGTTGTCGATGGTGGAAACGGACTCCGGGCTGACGTACTGGTTACCGGTCCGATCCAAATCTTTGACCGTCAGGGACAGCGCCGGGTGGCTGTTTAATCAGGGGGCCCTCCAGAGTGGCCCGAAATGGGGTGCACGGGATAAACTCCGGGGTGGAGCAACGGGCAAAAAGAACGTGTGGTTGGTCAGTCTCAGCCTGCTCGTATGTATTGTGGGCATTACCAACGCAATGCTTATGAGCGTGACAGAAAGATTCCGGGAAATTGGGACAATGAAGTGTCTTGGCGCACTGGACCGCTTCGTAGTAAGACTCTTCCTTATTGAATCGTCCTTCCAGGGAGCCGTCGGCAGCGTTATTGGGGCCATAATTGGCTTCCTTCTGGCCACCCTCCGGAGCCTCTTCGCCTACCGTGTCGTGGACCAAAAAGCCGGCGAGGTCCACTGGCTGGCAATACAGTTTTTCCCCGCCGGAACGATTATGTTCTGGATGCTTGTTTCTATCGTTGTCGGCATTATATTGAGTATCGTCGCCGCTATCTATCCGGCCTACACAGCCGCACGAATGGAGCCGGTCGACGCAATGGGAGTGGAAGCATAACTCTCTGAACTTATGCTATTGAACTAAATCAACACTGCAGAACAAGGAGATCAACCGTGGCAGAATCTATCCAACCGCAAACGGAAACACAGACGGTCGTCCGTACGAAAGACGTGGAAAAAATCTACACCATGGGGAAAGTGAAAGTGCCGGCACTGAAAGGTATCACCGTCGACATTCAGACCGGAGAATACATCAGCATCATGGGACCAAGCGGTAGCGGGAAAAGCACGCTGTTCAACATGATTGGTGGCCTTGATAAACCCACGAGCGGCTACGTATATATTGATGAAGTTGACGTCGCACAGCTCGATGCCTATGAACTGGCCTGGCTGCGCTGTCGAAAAATCGGATATATCTTCCAGACTTTCAACCTCATATCCGTTATGTCCGCCCTGGAAAACGTGACCTTACCGATGACATTCGCCGGCTACACCACCGACGAAGCGCGGGAGAAAGGACTGGACCTGCTGGATAAAGTCGGGCTCGCCGAACGCTACAACCATAAACCCTATGAACTCTCAGGTGGACAGCAGCAGCGTGTCGCCATTGCCCGCGCTATGGCCAACTCCCCCAGTATCATCCTCGCTGATGAGCCCACCGGAAACCTCGACCTGGCTACCGGCAAGGAAATAATCTCACTGCTGGGAGATATGAACACCGAAGAAGGAGTAACCATCATCACCGCCACGCATGACATCAAGATGCTGAGCGCATCTGACCGTATTGTGTGGATCCGCGACGGCAAGCTCGACAAAATTGAACGCCGTGAAGATCTCGATATCGAAGTTGGTAGCGTCGGTGGCGATGCGGAAGGTGGTATTGAAGCCAGCCTGCGGGGCGAGGAAGAAGGTGTTCCCGGTACCATGTCCGCCGAAGAAGAAAGTCAGCAACAGGAGGAATAACTCCCCCCCTCTTAGAGGATTCCCAGATGTTCCTCAAGACGGAATGAGGCGTTCATGTTCTGCACCGCCTGCGCCGCGGCCCCTCTGGCAAGATTGTCGATCGCCGAACTCACCACCGCTTTCCTGTCCCCTACCAGCGTCACGGCGATGTCACAGAAATTCGTGCCCGCCACATTCTTCGTCGCCGGCTGCTCCCCCCCTGGCATGATCCGCACAAACCGCTCTTCACCGTAATAGTCCTCATACCTGTTCCGTAATGTCTTCTGCGTGACCGACCCGGCAAGGTCGACGTAAATCGTGGACAGTATGCCCCGATCCATTGGGACCAGGTGAGGAACAAATAAAATGTCCGCATCCTCCCCGCCCAGCAGCTCCAGCCCCTGTTCCATCTCCGGCGCATGGCGATGCGATCCTACCTTATAGGGGGAAATATTTTCGTTGCACTCACAGTACATTGAACCCGGTGACGGTTTGTTCCCACGACCGCTCACCCCGCTTTTGGAATCCACCACAACCCCCGAAACATCAAGCAATCCTTCCGCTACCAGGGGCGCCAGTGCCAGTATTACTGAAGTAGGGTAACAGCCGGGATTCGCCACAAGAGAGCTTCCCGCTATTTCCTCCCGGAATAACTCCGGAATACCATACACAGCCCGCGGCAGATTGTCGGCATCCCCATGTTCACCATAGTGCGCCTCATAAATCGCCCGATCCCGGAGTCTGTAGTCAGCACTGAAATCTATACACCGAACCGCCGCCTCCAGATAACGAGGTACATACTGGTGGCTGACCTGATGCGGAAGTGTAAAAAATGCCACATCCGGTTCCCGGGGCGCATCCGAGGGATCAAGCCCCGACAATCTCATCTCACACAGTCCCTTCAGAGACGGAAATATTGAGGATATCGACGGATTACCCTCCCGCCTGCCCCCCAGATGTACGATTTCAACCGCTGGATGTCGCAATAACAGCCGGATCAGCTCCAGACTCGTGTAGGCCGTCGCTCCAATTATACTTACTTTCATTTCTCGCCAATCTCCACAGTCCGAATCTCACCTCGGTCGAATCATGCACTCCGCAGATTCCATGGTAGCGCACATACTCACCACGCGGATCAGGATGGTATCGCAAGCCCGATCGCTTTTCAATCTCCGCATTTCACGCGCCGGCGAATTTTGTTGCGACAATCCCCCCGTTGTCCTCGTTTGTTGCTAATGTCGGACGGCTGATTGAGGCCCCGGCCCCGTGCGGAGCGGATTCAGCCGCCGGAGGAATCCCCC